>QHSM01000713.1 GCA_003221595.1 Candidatus Rokuibacteriota bacterium
TTACCCCACTCGTGGCCCCAGCGCGGGGGCGCCTGGCGCTGCCACTGCTTCCAGTGCCCCGGAGGCACGTGGTAGTAACGCACTGGCACCGTCAGGACGGGCCGCGGAACGAACTGCGGAGCGACGAAGACCCACGGGCCGTCGTGGCGCCGGCTCACATGCCAGCCCGAGGGAGTGAACACCCAATATTGCCCGCCGTAGAAGAAAAAATTACCCGGCGCGTCCGGCGCGTAACGCACCGTCGGGACAGCCGGGACGACCACGAGGGGCGGTGGCGCCGGCAGGCTGAAGCCGATATCCACATGAACCTGGGCGTTAGCCGGTCCCGCCAGGATCAGCCCCAGCAGGGCGATGACGGCGTAGTAGATGAGCATGTAGATCCTCCTCCGACGTTGTGGATATGTCCATTCACTCGAGGGTGCAAGAAGACTGCCGGTGCGCCGGCCTTGACAGCCGATCGTCCGGGGGCTATGTCTTCGGCCGTGCAAGCCCCTGCCGCGCCCTTCCACCCGAGCGAGGTCACCCGATGAGCTACCGTATCATCTCCGCCGACTGCCACATCGATATGACCTGGATGCCCGGCGATCTCTGGGTCAAGAACGCCCCGGCGCGGATGAGGGACCAGGTCCCCCAGGTGCGCCAGACACCGGACGGCCCGCGCTGGTTTGCCGAGGAAAAGGAGCTCGGGGTCTTCGGCGGCCTCGGGTTCGGCTTCGACAAGGTGCAGCGTAACTTCTCGAAGCACGTGGAGCGAATGTTCCAGGCCGGCTTCTACGAGGGGGGACCCCACCCGACCACGCCGGCCTTACGGCTCAAGGACCAGGAGATCGACGGCATCGACGCCGAGGTGATGTACGGCATCCTCGGGATCGGCCTGCGCATGCAGGACCGCGAGCTCATCCAGACGGTGTACGAGATCTACAACGACTGGGCGGCCGACTTCTGCAAGAGCAATCCCCAGCGCTTCGTCGGCCTCGCGTGCATTCCCAGCCACGATCCGGCCGCGGCGGCGGGCGAGCTGCGGCGCGCGGCGCGGCTCGGGCTCAAGGGGGCCGACTTCGCCGTGTCGACCGCCGCGTACCCCATCTGGCACGGCGCCTGGGATCCGCTCTGGGAGGCAGCCCAGGAGTGCCGCATGCCGATCTCCTTCCACACGACGGGCTATCCGGCGCGCGAGCCCTCCGACGAGGCGATGAAGAAGGACTACGATCTGAGGTATCGCGCCACCCGGACCACCATGTTCCAGATCGTTGCGGCCGAGTTTCTCGCGAGCATCGTCTTCTCGGGCGCCCTGGATCGCTTCCCGCAGTTCAAGTTCGTGCTCGGCGAGGCCGGCGTGACCTGGATTCCCTACATCCTCGATCGGATGGACGAGGAGTACGAGGACCGCTACTACCAGCTCAACCTGTCGATGAAGCCCAGCGAGCTGTGGCGGCGCCAGGGATTCTCGACCTATCAGCACGAGCCCTCGGTGGCGGTGATGATTCCGCTGATCGGCGAGGACAACATCATGTGGGGGTCGGACTATCCGCACCCCGACGGCATCTGGCCCGACTCGCAGAAGTGGATCAGCCAGGACCTGGGATCGGTCAGCCCGGCCGTTCAGCGCAAAATTCTCTGCGAGAACGCCGGCAAGCTGTACGGGCTGCTGTAAGGCGCGGACGCGACGCGAAAGGAGACGATCATGGCCAGGATCAAGCACATCGCCATCCGGACACCGGACCCGGAGAAGACCGCGGCGTTCTACAAGGACGTGTTCGGCCTGAAGGAAGTCGGCCAGGCGCGAACGGGCTGCTACCTCTCCGACGGCTACATCAACCTGGCGATCCTCAAGTCCAAGGACGACGGAGACAGCGAGAGCCCTCGCGACGTGCCGGGGTACGGCGGCATCCATCACTTCGGCTTCATGGTGGACGACGTCGACGAGACCTGCCGGAAGCTCAACGAGTCAGGGGCCCAGGCCATGACGAGCCGCGCTGACGTGGGCCACGCTGGCGCCGCCGCCGCGCGCTCGTACTACGAGATCAAGTATCGCGGGCCGGACGGCCAGGAGATCGACGTCACCGAGACCGGCTGGATCAGCGGATAGCCGGGAGCGGCCGCACCGCGGTCACGGTCGTCGAAAGCGGACGATCGTGTAGCCGAGCGACGAGGCCTGACCGGGGCGCAGGCGTCGCTCCAGGCGTCGGCGGTCCCTCGAGAAGCCGTGGAGAGCGCGGCGACGGTCGCCCGCGCGCCGTTCGAGGATCACCCTGACGCCGCGCACGTCGACGAGCCGGCTCTGGAGGTAGTCGAACAGGGTCTGGTCGCGCCGGCGAACGACGATCAGCAGGTCGACGTCGGGGAAGGCGTGAGAAGGAAGAGTCGCCAGGAGCTGCGCGGTGTGCCGCGCGCAGTAGCCGTGCGTCTCGATCGGATCGTCGAAGGGCGCCTTCTCGCCCATGTCGCCGGACCTGCCCTCGACGCGGCACGACGCGCAGATGATTCTCATTCAGTCAGCGGGCGCGCATCCCCACCCCGGCGATCGAAGACCCTCTATTATTCCGGAAATTTGATCGCTTCGCACCGCACTCT
>QHSM01000714.1 GCA_003221595.1 Candidatus Rokuibacteriota bacterium
GATGCCGGCTCGGCGGCGGCTCGACGCCGCCGGTGACCCACCGGTCGAGATTCACGAGGCAGGCGCGCAGCAGCGGCGCGTAGTCGATCGTGTTCCTGAGATTCTGCGAGTGCTCGAGCGGCTCGGCGGGATCGGCGGCGGCGACGCGCCGCTCGGTCGGCGGCCACACGCCCAGCCCGTGCTCGGTGCCCGCGAAGTGATAGATGCGCGACGCCGGCCCGGCCGGCACGTCGCGCGCGCCCTCGGGGTCCGTGTGGGCGAGCGACGCGTCGCCGCGGTGGTACTCGGCGGAGCTGTTCGTATAGATGACGCGCAGGGGGCTTCCCCGCGCCGCGATCCGGCGCGTGATCTCGCCGTCGGTCGACGAGTGCGCCTGATCCATCATGTGCGGGCGGTCCTTGGAGTTCTGGCCGAACCGCTGGTTGAACTCGCCGCGGAGCCCGCCGGCCACGTTCGCGATGATGCCGTCGAGCGCCTCGTGCCCCTGCTCGTCCACGTTGAGGTCGTGGTACACGAGTGTCCGCAGCAACCGCCCGGTCTGCGAGCGTCCGTAGGCGTAGCCGTACCGCACGAGGCCCGGCGCCGGATTGCCCTCGCGCGCGGTCCCGTGCTTGAGCCACGCGACGGCGTCGCGGAGCGCGGCGATACCGAGCCCGACGACCGGCGCGCCGACGGCCGTGTAGGTCACCTGGTACAGGCGCCCCTTCTCGAAGCCGGTGTCGAGCCGGATGTGGCGGGCATCGGGGACGACCCGGCCGCCCTCGCCGACACGGGCGAAGCTCCACCGCTGACGCGGGATCGTCGTCGCGTCGCCATCGGGCTGGTCGCGCACGGTCAGGACCGCGTCGCGCTCGTCGAGGTCGGCGGCGGCGTACGGCCGGTGGCCCCGGTCCGAAAGCAGCAGGTGCGTGGCAGGGGCCGGAGTCTGGAGCTGCGTGTAGACGCGTCCCTTCAGACGATTGCCGGCGGCGTCGAGCGCCTCCGGCCCGCGCAGCCCCAGGAGCCCCGGCACCTCCGGGAGGTCGATCTGCCAGCCGCACGAGATCACCGCGTAGCCGCGCCGCATGAGGAACCC
>QHSM01000715.1 GCA_003221595.1 Candidatus Rokuibacteriota bacterium
CGACGTTGAAGTGGGTCAGCAGGGGGATGAAGATCGGGCAGAAGATCACGATGATCTCGGTCCACTCGAGCGGCCAGCCGAGCAGGAAGATGATCACCTGCGCCACGAATTGAAAGCCCAGGGGCGACAGGTTCAGGCTCAGCACCCACCGCTCGATCAGCCCCTGGCCGCCGTGGAGCGCGAACACCGCGGAGAAGAGCGCGGAGCCGACGAAGAGCCAGCACACCATCGCCGTGGTCTTCGCGGTGAGGAAAGTGGATTCCCTGATGTTGCGGCGAAGCTCCGGCGAGGTCCGCAGATACCAGAGCCCGGGCGCGACGGTGCCCAGCAGCGTGCCGCCGATCGCGCCCGCCACGAGCAGCGAGGCGAAGTCCTCGCCCTCGTACCAGCCGAGCGTGATGCCGACGACAAAGCCGATCAGGCTCCACCACAGGACCGGGCGCATGTAGCGCGACATCACCGCGAGGTAGAGGGCGCCGAGCGCGCCGATCGCCGCCGATTCGGTCGCGGTGCAGATGCCGAACAGGATCACCGCCAGCACCACGACCGTCAGCACCCCGAGCGGGACCACCGAGGCGCAGAGCTCTCTCAAGATTTCGAGCTGCTCTCCGTCCATTCGCCAGAAGTACACGAGCAGCAGCAGGACGGCCACGGCGGCGAGGCCCCAGAACCAGCCATAGAAGTGTGCGGGAATCTTGCCCGAGGACGACGTCGCCCGGTCCGCGAACGAGGTCACCTCCTGGGGCGGTCCATCCGGGTTGGCGGCGCTCTCCCGGTCCGTCGCTTCACCGGCGAGCCCCACTTCTTGAGGCTTGTCGTCGGCGGGCGCCGCGGTCACGGGCGCGGACGCCGCCGGTGACTTGGCCACGGCCGCCGTCTTCGCCGGAGCGGCGGTCGTCGCGACCACCTCGGGCGCGTTGTAAACGACGACGTACCACCACGTGGCTGCGAAGGTTCCGACCGTCAAGAATATCGGCACCGACAGGACGAGCAGATGCTTGACGAGCACGCCGTAACCCGCGCGGCCCGGCCGGAGGGCCGCGGCGATGAGTCCGGGCACGACGCTCCCGCTCCGTCCCTGGAGCCGCTGGAGATACTCGGGCACCGCGACGCGGTACTGGTCGGGCGGAAGCTTCGGCGCGATCTTCGGGTTGATGATCGCCCAGCCCAGGATGTAGACGAGGTAGAGGAAGGTCAGGAAGAAGCCCGGCAGCATCGCCGCCGCGTAGAGCTTGACGATGGACTGCCCGGCGACCGCCGCGTAGACGATCAGCATGACTGACGGCGGAATGAGAATGCCGAGCGTCCCGCCGGCGGTGATGGCGCCGGACGCCAGCTTCACGTCGTAGCCGGCGTTCAGCATCGGCCGCATCGCGATCACGCCCATGAGCACGACGACCGCCCCGACGATGCCGGAGGCGATGCCCCAGAACGCGCACACCAGGAGGGTCGTCACCGCCAGGGACGCGGGCACGCGACGGAAGGCGAGCTGCACGCTGTGGAACATCCGGTCCACCAGCGCCGCCCGCTCCATGATGTAGCCCATGAACACGAACAGCGGGATCGACAGCAGGGTGTCGTTCGTCATCACCCCGTACGTCCGCTGTACGATCAGATCGAAGGCCCGGTTCTGCCACCAGTGCTGGTCGGGAGTCCAGAAGGCGATGTAGCCGAAGATCATCCCGAGGCCCATCAGCGTGAAGGCGGTCGGGAAGCCCATCATGATCGCCACCACGATGAGACTGAGCATCAAGAGGCCGAGGTAGGGATCGCTCACGGCGTCCGGCTCTGACGCTCGGTCTCGTCCACCACGGTGCGGTGGCGCGCGGCCTCGTCGATCGCGTGCGCGCCCTCCATGGCCGCGCGGCGCGATTCCTCGTCCACGAACTCGCTGCGCCCGAGCTGCGTCTCGATGACGTCGATCTCCTCCACGTCTTCGAGCCGGGGCGGCCAGGCGCCGGTGCGCAGACAGACGATGCAGCGGAGGATCTCGGCCAATCCCTGGAACATGACCAGCGCGCCGGCAATGGGAATCACGGTCTTGAAGTGGTAGACCGGCGGGCCCTCGGCGGTCACCGTCGAGTGCTCACCGATTCGCCAGGACAGCGCCGCGTAGTCGTAGCCCGCGTAGATGAGCCCGAGTATGCCCGGAATGAAGAACAGGAAGTACAGCGCCAGGTCGAGCGCCGCCTGGCCCCGCGGCTTCATGTAGATGTAGACGAAATCGGCCCGCACGTGCCCGGACGCCGCCAGCGTGTAGGCGCCGCACATCATGAACAGCGTCCCGTACAGCATGTTGTTGAAGTCGAAGATCCACGCGGTCGGCGCGTTGAGGATGTAGCGCTTGAACACCTCGATCGAGACCACGAACG
>QHSM01000052.1:0-9265 GCA_003221595.1 Candidatus Rokuibacteriota bacterium
CGCCCGCCGCCGCCGCTTCCGAGCGGGCGGCCTCCAGGATTTTCGGTCGGATGTCGATGCCGATGACTCGTTTCGCCCCGCGCTGCGCGACCTCGATCGCCTCGGCGCCGTTTCCACATCCAAAGTCGATGACGACCTTGCCGCGGAGCCTGCTCCAGATCCCAGGGCCGAACAATGCCTTGACCTTGCTGCAACCCCGGTGGTTGGCGCCGCTGCACCAATCCTTGTGCCCCGTCAGGTCCCACAGCCACCGAAGCAACCGATAGCCGAGCGCCCCACCGATGATCCCGCTTCGCATCTCTGGTGCCTCGCAGCCGTTCCGGATGGAACGGACTCAGTTCGTGTCGCGAGCGCTCGCCGGGTCGCCGAGGGCGACCCCGAGGAGACCATTGGATTTGTCCAGAATCGGAGTGACGGTCGGGGGGGGCGCGAACAGGTCCTCCGTGGGCAAGAGGCACGTCATGATGCGTAGCGGCAGGCGCGTCACCGCCGAATAGGTCAACGCCGGCGCAGGCCGACGCCGGCCGTAGTCCGGAGAGACCCAGCCCTGCATCCGGACCAGGTCCCCCTCGTGCACCTCGCCTTTGAGCGAGGCGCTCGCAAAGGGTTTGATGAGAAGTCCGCGGCCCTCGGACACGCGCGCGCGCGCCCAGAGGTCCGGACCCACCGTCACCTCGATCGGCGCGAACTGGAACCGCAGTTCGACCGCGTGTTCGGCGCGCCCGGCGAGGACGTCGACGACCACCCAGTACCCGGGCTTGACGAAGAGCACCCGCCGCCGGTGGACCACTGGATCGGCGAGGCGGCGGTAGGCATCGTGAGACGCCTCGGCGGCGTCGAAGCCCTCGGTGGACTCCCAGTGGTGCAACCGCGCCCGGGGTCGGGCATCCCACTTGAACGGCCCGACGGGGACCGCCTGCCCGAGGCCGTCCACCATGACGGTGCTGTGGGCCGCCGTGCCGCGGAAGAAGTCGCGCCATCGCGGCTCGGCGGTGTAGCCATAGGTCCCCGCATCGACGAGGCAGGGGCGTCCGAAAACGGAGCACTGGATACTGAGCAGATCGGCGTGGCCGTGCCCCGCGCTGAACGGACAGCCCAGAGGCCCAACGTCGAAAATGAGCTGATGGGCATCGTCGTTCCATCCGCTCCGCATCACGATGAGGCCGCCGTCGGGGAAGAGGCGCGAGGCGGGCGCGGCCGGCGGCGCGGGACGGAGGCCCTCGAACGCCTTCACCCCGTCCGCTCCCAGCAACCACGCGGTCTCCGGCGCCAGGCCTCCGGCCGCCCACGCGTAGTCGGAGCGGCCGAACAGGGCCGCCGCCGTCGAGAATACCCCCCGAAAATCGTCCGGCTCCCGGGTCGCGAGCGGGAGCAGCCAGCCGCCGTCGGCATCCCCGATCGACGGCATCGAGCCGTCGGGGCGGCGGAGGGCAACGAGGACGTCGCCCAACCGCTGGACCCGCTCCCCCATCGTGGGGGGGATGGCCACGCCGTTCCGCGCGGCAAGAATCATGAAATGGAGGTAGGTCTCGACCGTGTATCGCTGATAGCACGTGGACTGCTCGAAGTAGACGCCGTCCGGTAACACCTGCCGTTCGAGCTGCTCCATCAAGATCCGCGCGCCCAGAGCGCGCCACCGCCGAGCCGAGCGCAGCTCGGGGAACACGGTCCCGGCGTAGAACAGGGCCAGCGCCTCCCCGGTGAGGTGCGTGTTCGGCGCGAAGTAGTACGAGAGGTATTTCTCCACGCGCGACGCGTGGACCCGGATGCCTTCGAGCATCTCCTCGAAGAGCTCCTGCGACAGCGCCTTCGATCCTTGGAAGAAGAACACGGCCCAACACCAGGAGATGAGTCGGAGGCCGGCTTCCAGGCTGCTCGTCCAGTTGATGCCCACTCCGGGCGGGTTGGCCCGCATCCACGCCCCGACATGCTCGGCGAAGGTCTGCGCGTATCGTTCGTCGCCAGTCAGCCGGTACGCCGCTCCGAGACGAACGAGCCACTGGTGGCGGTTCAGCTCCCAGGTGACCTTGCTGTCCCCCACGCTCGTTGCGTCGAGTGGGTTGAGCCTGCTCCAGTGCACGCGCGGCGCCCGGCGCCCGGCGATCGGGTCCAGGTGCCAGTCGACGGGGTCGCCGAACGTCAGGCCCTGGTGGCCCGGAAGATCGAAGCGAAGCCGACAGACCGCGTCGGCCACCGTCACGGTCTCGTCGTAGCTCTCGCGCATGTGCTGAGCGATGCGGTGCGGCGTGACGTCATCCACGACGCCCTCGAAAAAGCGGGCGGGGGCGACCCGGCCGAAGTCCTCGAGCAGCATCCTGGCTGGCTTCCCGACGAGGGCGTCGGACACACGGTCCATCCCCCCGGTGACCCCAAGCCGGTCAAACCGTTTCGAGATCTCCTTTCGCCCGCGATACGCGACCTCGGAGATAGTCATGTTCAGCAGCCGCCGCAGCTTCATGCCGCGCGCTCCGAGTACACGCTCGCCCAGAGCTCTTTGACGCGCGCCCACGTGTATTTTTCGACCTCGGCCCTCGCAAGACGGGCGATGCGCACCGCGCGCTCCGGATCGTCGAGCAGGCCGGTTACGGCCTTGACGAGCGCCGCCGGATCGTCCGGAGAGACGATGAGCCCGGTCTCGCCGTCGCGGACCATCGCGGCGATGTCGCCGGTGCCGGTCGACACGACCGGAAGTCCGGACGCGAACGATTCCAGGACGGAGACGGGCTGATTGTCGACGACAGAGGAATTGACGAAGATGTCGGCCGTGTCGAGGAGGCCGGGCATCGCCGTCGGCTCGACCCGCCCCACGAACCGGATCCCTCCCGTGCCGAGGGAGGCCGCGAGCTCACGGAGCCGCCGCTCCTCGCTGCCGGACCCCGCGAGCGTCAGCGTCGCCTCGGGGTACCGGGCCCTGAGCAGCGCGAAGGCTTCCAGGGTGTTGTCCACCCGGTAGTAAGGCTCCAGGTTCCGGGTCGAGACCAGCCGGGGTGCGGGAGCGCGGCGCTCACGATAGCGGAAGCGCGAGAGGTCCACGACGTTGGGGATCACGCGGGCCCGATAGCCGTATCGCTTGAAGATCGCCCTGAGGTATTCGGACGGGACGACGATTTCGTCGACGAGGCCCAATAACGCGTGCACCAGCACGCCCCAGCGCGCCAAATGATCGTCGGCCTCGCCGCTTCGATAGTTCAGCACGACGGGTTTCCCCAGGCAGCGCGCGGCCAGGATGGCCGGGGCCGGGGCGAGCAGGAACGACCAGTACGAGGCCGAAAACACGTGAACGACGTCGGCCCGGCGCAGATCAGCGAGGCGCATGAGGTAGAACGCCTCGTTCAGCAGAGTCCGCACGTACGGGACTCGGCGGAGCCACCGGAACCCCCGGGGAAAGCCCGGGTTGATCGGAATGAAGTCGAGGGCCCAGCCGTCCTGACGGAACGCGTCGGCCAACGTGGAGGCCTGGACGCCTTGGCCTCCCAGGATCTCCAGGGTCGGGGCGACGAAGGCGATCCGATGCTTCATGCCGCCGCCCGGGCTCGCGCGTGCAGCCCGGACCATGTCTCGAGCATGAGCAGCATCCAGATCTCGTGCGCGTGCTCTCCGCGGCCGGTGCGGTGATCCTCCCAGAGCTGGCGCAGTCCCTTCGGGTCGAAGAGATCGCGCCCCAGGCTCGATCGCGAGAAGAGCCGCTCCTCGACACAGTCCCGAAGCCCGTTACGCAGCCAGAGGCCAATCGGCGCGGTAAACCCGTGCTTCGGCCGGTCCCAAGCCGTGCGCGGGACGCGCCCGTCGAGGGCGGCGCGGAGCAGCGGCTTCGTGGCCAGCCCCGGGACTTTCGTTCGGCCCGGCAGACGCGCGACCATCTCCACGAGGCGGTGATCCAGGAACGGCGCCCGTACCTCGAGCCCATGGGCCATGCTCATCCGATCAACCTTCACGAGGATGTCATCCGCGAGGTAGGTCTTGAGGTCGACGTAGAGAATGCGATTCAGGGGGTCGACCTTCCCGGCGCGCGCGTACGCCTGTTTGAACGGGGCGAGCGGATCGATCGTGGCGATCGCATCCCGGAATCCCGCTGCGTAAATCCGCGCTTTCAGCTGCGGCGCACCTCTGCCGAACTGGAATTTCACGGCACAGGCTTGATCGGGTGGGCCGGCCAGGCGCGTGAGTGCGTTGCGCCCCGTGAGCCCGGCCGGCAGGCCCGCGGCGACCCGGGCCATCGTCCAGGCCGCCGCGCGCCCGCAGCGTCGGAGAGCGTGCTCCCACTTTTCCGTCGCGTGACGCGCGTAGCCGCCGAATAGCTCGTCGCCGCCGTCGCCGGACAGCGCCACCTTCACGCGCTCCCTCGCCAGGCCCGATACCTCCCACGTTGGCACGGCGGAGGAATCGCCGAACGGCTCGTCGAAGTGCCAGGACAGCCGTTCGATCAGCTCGCGAGCGGGTGGCCCGACGACGCGCGACTGGTGGCGGCTGCCGAGGCACTCGGCCACGGTCTGCGCGTGGGCAAGCTCGTTGTAGCCTTCCTCGGGAAAGCCCACCGAGCAGGTCACGACCTCGGGTCCGAGATCGTCGCTCATGGCGGCCACGACCGTCGTCGAGTCGATCCCGCCGCTCAGGAACGCCCCGAGCGGCACGTCACTCCGAAGCTGGATGCGGACGGCCTCGCGCAGCTGGGCGCGAAGCGACTCCTCGTCGAGCCGGTCTTCCTCGCCCTCGGGCGGAAGTGGCACGTCCCAGTATTCGTGGACCTCGATGCCCTGCTCGGTGCAGGTCAGGTAGTGCCCGGCGGGAAGCTTCTTGATCTCGCTGAAGATCGTCGCCGGCGCCGGGATATAGAGGAGGCTCAAATATTGATCCACGGCGGCGACGTTGATGCTCGGCTGAATCTCCGGGTCCACCAGCAGCGATTTCAGCTCCGAAGCGAACAGGAGCGCGCGTCCAGGGCGATGAGCGTAGAAAAGCGGCTTCTCCCCCAACCGATCGCGGGCCAGCAAGAGCTGCCGCCGGCGGACGTCCCAGAGGGCGAAGGCGAACATCCCGCGCAGGTGTTCGAGGAGCCCGGGGCCCTCGTCTTCATAGAGGTGCACGATCACCTCGGTGTCGGTCCGTGTCCGAAAGCAGTGCCCCCGACGCTCGAGCGTGGCGCGCAATTCGACGAAGTTGTAGATCTCGCCGTTCAGGACAACCCATACCGTGCCGTCTTCATTGGAGATGGGCTGCCGGCCGGTGGCGAGATCGATGATCGACAGGCGCCGGCTCGCCAGGCCGATCGGCCCGGACACGTGATATCCAGCGTCGTCCGGCCCGCGGTGCGACAGGCGGTCGGCCATTCGCGCGATCAGGCCCAGGTCGATCGGCCGATCGTCGAGGTTGAATTTACCGGCGATGCCACACATGTTCTTACTCGAGCCCCCGCTCGTAGAGCGCCTGAACCCGGGACAGCATCCGGTCGAGACCGAAGCGCGAGCAGGCCACCTCGCGCGCGCCGGCGCCCAGGCGCTCGGCCAGTCCAGGGTCTTCCGCGAGCCGGATGATCGCCTTGGCCAGTGCGGCCGGGTCGCCGGGCGGCACCAAGAGCCCGGTCACCTCGTCGTCGACCAGTGCGGGGTTGCCGCCCACCCGCGTCGTCACCACGGGAAGTCCGCTCGCCATCGCTTCCAGGAGCACGTTCGAGCACGCCTCGCTGAGGGAGGGCAGCACGAAGATGTCCATCGTCCTGAGCGCCGCCTCCGGCTCGATGGTCGCGCCACGGAGCCGGGCGCTCGCGCTCAGGCCGACCTCACCGATCAGCCGCTCGACGTCGGCGCGAAGCGGCCCATCGCCCCAGATCGCGAGCTGCTCCCCGGCGCTGTGATCGCGAACGAGCGCCATCGCCCGCACGAGATGCTCGAGTCCCTTTTCCGGACGCAGGTTCGCCAGTGTGCCCACGGTCACATGCCCGGCCAGGCGTCGGGGTAGGCTCGGCGCGGGCGAGAATCGGACCGTGTCCACGCCGTTCGGAATCACCACGATCCGCCGGGGGACGACGGCGCGCGCGCGCGTGAGCCGTTCGGCGACTACCTGGGCGTTGACCACGACGTAGTCGGCCAGACGCATGGCCAGGCGATAGAAGCGACGCTCCAGTGGAGTCCGCAGATCGCCGAGCTCGCGCTGACTGGCGATGACCGTCGGAACTCCCGCCAGGCGCGCGGCGATGACGCCCAGGATGTCGCTGTAGAAATCGAAGGCGTGAACGACCCGGATCCGGTGAGCACGAAGATAGCGGGCGAGCCGCCAGAGGGCCCGGGCAAAGCGCGGGGACTTGAACGACCCCGGCCCGCAGCTCCAGACGCTCTGCCCGGTCGCCTCGATCCTGGCTCGCAGCGGCCCGACGGCGCGGTTACACGTGAGGTGAACATCCCATCTGGATCGATCCAGCCCGCAGGCGATCTCGACGAACTGGCCCTCGGTTCCGCCGACGTTCAGCGAGTCGCCGATGAGGAGAATTCCGGGACGTGTCATGATCATGCGGCGCCGATCTCACCAAGCCGGCCAAGCGCCCGGTCCAGTACTACCAGTGCCCAGAGCCGGTAACAGTGCTCGGGCCGATGCCACCGCGCCAACGCTTCGATGAGCCTCCGAACCGATGCGGGCCTGACCCCAGCACTGGCAAGCCGGCATCCGTCTCCGAGATGATCCTGGAAGAATCGGGGGAGGCGTTGCGTCAACCAGACCTCCAACGGCACGCCAAATCCGTGCTTGGGGCGCGTCAGGGCCTCGGCAGGCACCCGTCCCCGCAGGGCGCATTTCAGGAGGTGCTTCGTCTGCCCGGATCGGAGGCGGAGGCGGGCCGGGAGACGGCAGGCGAACTCGACCAGCGGATGGTCGAGCAGCGGCACACGAGCCTCGAGCGAGTTCGCCATGGTCATCCGATCGACCTTGGTCAGGATGTCGCCGGGGAGGTAAGTGTTGATGTCGAGATCCTGGATCCGAGAGAGCGGGTCCAGGTCGTTCCCGGCGGTCAGGGCGGTCGCGAAGCACGATTCACGGTGACGGACCACCTCCGGCTCGAGCAGATCTCCGATCGCGCGGCCCGGGAACAGTGAGATGGAGTCGAGGTATCGCTCCAGCCGTGGCAGCGACAGGTTGTAGAGGTAATTCTTCCCGGGCGCCCCTTCCGGAAGAGCCGTACTGAGGACGCGCAGCGCCCCGCCGAGCCCAGCGTCGCCGAGGAGGCCCAGGTGGCGTCGCCGGTGGTCGACGACATAGCGGTCATAGCCCGCGAACAGCTCGTCGCCACCGTCCCCCGACAGCACGACCTTGACGTGCCGCCGGGCGAGCCTGGACACCAGGTAGGTGGGGATCGCCGACACGTCGGCGAACGGCTCGTCCACGGCGGCCAGCACTTCATCGAGTACCTCGAGATCTTGCGGCTCCACCAAAAGCTCGTGGTGCTCCGTCCCGAGCCACTGCGCCACCCGGCGCGCGTAGGGAAGCTCGTTGTAGCCTGCTTCGCGGAACCCGACCGAGAAGGTCTTGACGCGCGCGCCGGCTGCCCGCGCCATGATCGCGACGACCGCGCTCGAGTCCACGCCGCCGCTCAGGAACGCGCCGACCGGCACATCGCTGACGAGATGCGAGTGGACCGCGCTCTCGAGGCGCGCCCACAGTGCCTCGGCCGCCTCAGCGTCATCGCGGTAAGGGCCGGTCGCGGCCCGAAAGAGGCTCGTGGACTCCCAGTACCGGCGTGGTGAGCCGACCTGGCCGTCCTTCACCGTCAGGGTGTGCCCGGGCGCGAGCCTCCGGACGTCCTCGAGGATGCTGAGCGGCTCAGGGACATAGCCGTACTGCAGATAGGCCACCAGTCCGGCCGGGCTCACGCGTCGCGGGATCCACGGATGGCTCGCGATCGCCTTGAGCTCGGACGCGAAGATGAAACCCTGCGGGGTCTCCGCGTAGTAGAGAGGCTTGATACCCAGCCGGTCGCGGCCGAGGAACAACGCCTGCCGCTCCCGATCCCAGATGGCAAAGGCGAACATGCCGCGAAGTCGTTCGACGCATCCCTCGCGGTGCTCCTCGTACAGGTGCACGAGGATCTCGGTGTCCGAGGTCGTCGAGAACCGATGCCCCTTCGCATGGAGCTCGGCCCTGAGCTCCCGGTAGTTGTAGATCTCGCCGTTGAAGACCACGGACAACGTCTTGTCTTCGTTGTGGATCGGCTGTTGCCCCGTGGCCAGATCGATGATGGAAAGCCGCCGCATCGCCAGACCCACGCGGCCCTCGACCAGATAACCCGCGTCATCCGGCCCGCGATGAAAGAGCCGGTCGTTCATCCGGCGCAGGCAGTCCGCGTCCACCGGCGTCCGGCCGGTCACGTCCACGATCCCGGCAATGCCACACATCAGCGCGCGCGCCCCTGGTATCCGACCGCGGCGCGCCCCGCGAGGGGCGCGCGCTGTCGGGCCAGGACATTCGCTGGCCCGATCGGATCACGGAGGAAAGACTGAGAGTTGATTAGAGATAGCATTCGATTGCTCGGTGAGCTGGCCGCCGCCAGCGGCAGCGCCGGCCAACTCACCGGTCCGGCTGGATTTTCGTCAGCGATTTCTTCTCTTGGTGACTACTCGCACTGAAGGCAAGGCTTATGGAGCTGGATGTTCCCGCCTTCGATGGGGTTACCGATCGCCGTATAGCCGTCACTCAGCTGGATAAAGAACCTGTCCGTCCCGTTTGGGGAGTTGCCGGGCTCGCCTTCATCACACACTTCCACGGTGTATGTGACCGGAGTCCCATCGGACGTGCCGTCTCCTGAAAAGCTGCGGCATTGGCAAGGGTTCCCGAGCTCGAAGAAGAAGCTGGGGCCATAGGAGGTGGCGCTCTGGATCTTCACATGCCGGCCGCTGTTGTGGTCTACGAGGTTCAGGTGGGCCATCAGAGGTACCTGCGTCCCATTCTTGAACCCCGCGTTGAAGCCGAAGTTGACCCGGCCAGGCCCGTCCGTGCTTCCAAAGAAGAACCCGCCGCCGGTGACGAAATCGAAGCAGTCGTGCTCACCCTCCTGCGGCTGCAGTTCGGCCAACACGATGGGCGACCGCGCGCTCAGCCTCCGCAGTAGGTTCCTCACCATCGACTTGGTGTTCGCTGGGCAGTAGTCGCGGCGAATGACGCCGGGCCGGACCGCCGGCGGCACGGGCGCGGTGAGGCCGATCGTGGCGCTGGCCAACATGACCTTCCCGGCCGGAGGGACTCCTCTCGTTGCGACGGCCACCTTCCTCCTTGCGGGGTTCGC
>QHSM01000052.1:9322-12030 GCA_003221595.1 Candidatus Rokuibacteriota bacterium
GAGGTCACCGCGTGCTCGTTGATGATGAGCGTTCCCGGAGATGGCCCCATCCCGATAACCTGGCCCAGCAACCCGAGGATCGGTGCGCCGGGGATTTCCACCGTCTGGTTGGGTGCACCCGTCACCTGGACAGGGACCCCGGCGAGCGTCAGGTCGTGGATCTCGGTCGAGCCCTCGGTCCTGGTTGTGGTCGCCAACGCCTGCGCCCGGACGAACTGGGCCTTGAGCTGAGCGACATGCCCGGGCAGGACCGTCACGTTCGCCAGGGAACAGGAACTGCTGGTCGTGTCGCTGTGTCCGACGGTCGCAGAGTTCAATACCTCGGAGCTCAGGGCTAGCGGGACTTGTGCGCCCAGGCGGTCGGCGGCCTCCCAACCGCCCAGAGGAGACAGCTCACCGGTATCCGCAAGAAAGAGCGGGCCAGCGCCGAGCGTTGGGACGTTGACAAAAGCCGCGAAGGCCCGCCCGCCGAACGTGTGGGCGTGAGCCAGAGGGCTCTCAAGCAGGCCGAAGATCAGGACGAGGCATGTAGCATAGACAAGTCGAAAACATGGCCTTAGAGTCTTCGCTTTCATGGCGTTCTTCTTCCTTTCCTTCCGGTTTGGGGGGGCAGCCAGGGTCGATGAGAGCCTCCTCTCACCTCCCGGCTGTGTTGGACTTCGTCGAATTGTTCGGGTACGGTGTTGCTTGCTACCGACCTCCTTTCCTTTTCCGGTTGGGGGGGGGGTGGCAAGGGCGGGTCGGGGTGCGAGCCCCCCCGCCCTTCTTCGTGTCAATGGCAGTTCCGCATCTGTGGCAGCGGCCCCGGCCAGCTACCGGTCAGCAATGGAGCGCTCGGTGCCAACGTGCGCGAGGATCTCCTGCCGACCAAGCCCTTTGACGGCCACCGCCAACCCGAGCAGGTAATAGAAGAAGAGGTGATAGGCGGGCGCGCCTCGCCTCCGCGACGGAGCGGAGCGCGCGGTAGAGGAGCGCCAGATACACGAGAAGCGCGGGGATTCCGAGGTCGACCGCGATCTCGAGGTAAACATTGTGGATGTTACGCCAGCGGACACCGCCGATGTCATTCAACGCGATGATGCTTTGGCCGATGCCGACGCCGGTCAGCGGGTGGGCCGCCATGAGGGAGAAGGCCTTCCCCATGGTCTCCCACCGTTCCCGGGCCGAACCGTCCGTCTGCACGTCGCCGATCGTCCCGAGGCGGGCGATGAAGCCGTCGACATTCAGCGTCAGGACGAGGAGGAGGAGCAGCAGGAGAACGATCCCGCTCCGGCCCTTCTTGAGCCGTCCAAGATAGAGGAGCAGCGTGGTTGTCAGGAAGATGAAGCCGGCCCGGGAGAAGGTCACCACGACCCCCGCCACGCCGAGCGCGATCACCGCGGCCAGCGCGATGCGGTGGCCGCGTCTCCGGCTTGCGAGCGCGAGCCCGACAGCGAGGGCGACGGCGATGTTCAGAGTCAGCGCGACATCGTTCGGGTTGGAAGTGAGGGCACTCAGGTATCCCTGGACGCGAGCGCCCACGAGATCGCCCGAGAGATATTCTTTCACGACCGTGACGGCGGGGACCGAGGAGCCCAGCGTCAGGAGCCAGAGCATCCCGCGGAGACGTTCGGCCGTGACCAGGATGTTCGCGATGAGCAAGAACACGATCAACGATTTCCCGAACAGGGCCAGCAGGGACTGCACGCTACCCTCGATCCAGTAGGACGTTGGCACCGACAGGGCCCCGAGGCCGAAGAGCACCAGGGCCAGTCGGATCTCCGGTTCAGAGACCGTCAGCGGAGCGGCCCGGCGAAGCCGATCGGCCAGGTGTGTCGCCGCCGCGACCGTCGCGGCGACGAGGGCGAGGTGAAGGGGTGCCAGCGCAGGAAGCAGGCCCTGGGGCGCGACGAGCACGATGAAGGTGAAGAACATGAGGGCATAGAACGGGAGACGGGCCCCCGTCGGCGCTGGCATCGCCCACAGGGGCGTGTTCCGCACGGCCGGCGCGGCGCCCGAGCCCATCACCCGCGCTCGGCCTCGCGCGAGGCCGGGGCGATGGCGACGCTGTCCGGACAGGGCGGCTGCCAGCGGTTGATTTTAGCGCCGCATGCGGCATACGCTGCGGAAGCATGCGACTCGGACGACGGCTCGCGCATCGCACGCTCGTCATCGGCGTTCTGCCGACGGCCGGGCTGTGGCTGCTTTTCGCTCCGGTCTGGGCCGCTCAACCCGAGCGTCCCCGCGCTGCCGTGGAAACGCGGGATGCGCGACCCACTGGCCGCACGATCGCCGTCGCCGCCGGCGGCAACGTCCAGACTGCGCTCAACGCTGCGCAGCCGGGGGACGTGATCACCCTCGAGGTCGGGGCGACGTTTCGGGGTCCGTTCACGCTGCCCGAGAAGACTGGAACGGGCTGGATCACGGTGCGCACTGCCGCACCCGACACCGGCCTGCCCCCCTCCGGCACGCGGGTAACCCGAGCGCACGCCACGGCGATGCCGAATCTGGTCGCGGGCACCGGGGCCGGCGCCGTGATCCAGGCCGCGCCGGGCGCTCATCATTTCCGGTTCATCGGCCTCGAGGTCAGACCGGAGTCCGGCGCATTCGTCTACAGTCTGATGGAGCTCGGGTCGGGGAAGGAGACGAGCGAGGCGATGCTGCCGCACGACATCATCGTCGATCGCTGCTACCTGCACGGCGATCCGGGCCGAGGCAGCCGGCGGGGC
>QHSM01000716.1 GCA_003221595.1 Candidatus Rokuibacteriota bacterium
GCGCCGAGAGCCTCGACCGGGCGATCGAGCTGGCCAATGCACAGCCGTTCGGTCTCACGAGCGGGATCCAGACGCTGGACGACCGCGAGATCGCACGCTGGGTCGACGGCATCGAGGCCGGCACCCTCTACGTGAATCGCCACGTCACAGGCGCGATCGTGGGCCGCCAGCCCTTCGGCGGCTGGAAGGCCTCGTCGGTGGGGCCGGGCGCGAAGGCGGGCGGCCCGAACTACGTGCCGCAGCTCGCGCGCTGGCGACAGGTGTCGCTGCCGACCGCCGACAATGAGCCGCTGCCGGAGCCGATCGCAGCGCTCCTCGCGCGCGGCACCGCCGAGCTGGCGGAAGCGGACGAGCGCGCGCTGCTCGCGGCGAGCGCCGCGAGCTACGCGCGCGCGTGGCGCGGGCACTTCGGCCGCGAGCATGACCCCAGCGCGATCCGCGGCGAGCGCAACGCGTTTCGTTATCGACCGTGCCGCCGCGTGATCGCGCGCGGCACGACAGGCGTGACGCTGTGCCAGGTCGTGCTCGCGGCGTGCGTCGCCGGAGTACCCCTGACGGTGAGCCTCTCGCCGGACTCGCGGCGGTGGCCGTGGCTGGCCGAGCACGCGGGGGTCGAGCTCGTGGTGGAGGCAGAAGCTGGATTCGTGGAGCGGCTGGCTCACCCGGAGGGCGCCGAGCGCGTGCGGACCTGGGAGCGCATCTCGATGGCCGCCCGCGCCGCCGCCAACGGCGCGAGCGTCACCGTCATCGAGGCGCCCGTCCTCGCCAACGGACGTCTGGAGCTACGCTGGTACCTCCGGGAGCAGACGGTCTCCCGAATCCTCCATCGCTACGGCAACGTGAGCGCGCCCGTGGCCACCACGTGAAGAGCCTGGCCGCGCGCCACGACCTTTCGCATGAATGCGCCCACTCCCGGGTCCGCGTAGACGCCGAACGCGTCGACCAGGGTCCCCCGAAGGCCGTTACGTGTCTGGATCGCGTAGAGGATCGCCATGTCGTCGGGATCCGAGGCGCCTTCGAAGCGGTGATACTCGGCAATCATCACCTCCTCCGCGGGGAACACCTGACCGCTGTCGGCGGCCCATAGGCTTCCGTTCGCCAGGATGAAGTGCTCGGTGAAGCCCCGACCGGCCAGCTCGTCCATCGTGCCGGCCAGGGTCGGGACCTCGATGGCCTCCGGCATCACGCGGTTGTCATGAGGCCACCTAGGCGGTGGTCCCGTAAGCGGCGACCCACGCGCGCCGAATGCGGCGAAGCATCGCCGGGTACAGAATGCGTCGAAACGGCGCGATCGCCATCAGATACGGCCGCGTGAGCCAGGAGACGGGAATCACGTATACCCCCCAGTACAGCCGGTATCCGCTGGCGGTACGCGCCAGTGCCGTGCACAAGAACCCATGGACAGTGGCATTGCGGGTCTCAGCCAACGCCTCGCCGGAGAACTGGTACAGCAAAAGGAACGAACCAACGGGAGTGCCGGGCATGATTTCGGAGTCGCGGCGGTCACGCTCCGACAGCCGCGGCAGCAGCGAGTCTTCAGGCCGCATCGGCACGCGGTCCCAGCCGAACACGCGCCCGAAAAAATGTCTGAGACCGTAAATCGCACTCGCGACGCGGCTGGGCGTCGCCGCGGATTCGAGCGCGCGGATGTCGGCTACACTCCGTCCGGCACCGCCGCCCGGAAGATCCACGACCGAAACGTCGTATAAGGGTACGTCGCGTAACAGGTCGTGGGCTCGAAGGCCCAGCCGCAGATACTCAGCAGGAGCCGCCCGCATGCGGCACTCTCCTCCGCTCTTCTATCCCACCCGAGCGATTTGCGTCACATGCCGACGGTTTTCCGGATGCTCCCCGTGTGGTCGTCGATATGACCGACCAGCCCGAGCATGATGAGCTGCTCGGCCGTCATGGGTGGCGCGTCGGTGAACACCGTTTCGCTCGTCGCCAGTTGATCGTCGCTCAGGCTCTGGACCACCGCAAGCGCCTTCGCCGCAGCCGTTTGGAAGAGCGCGAGCGTCTCCGCCCGCGTGCAGCGCCAGTGCCCCCGTCTTCGCTCCCATGGATATCCTAACCTTCTCATCCAGCGGGCTACCGGACTCTGCCTCCGCTAATGCGTCGAACGGGGCCGGCCGAAATCGACACTGGCCGGTGCTCCAACTCGTCAAGCGATGTCGTACGTTCTCCAAACGAGCGTGCGCTGCGGAGCGGCTCTAGACGGGGTAGATTCGTTCAGGGAGGACGACACATGGGGAGCGTCAGTGTTCGCTACATCGTGGATGACGTCGACGCGGCGATCCGGTTCTACACCGAACACCTCGGCTTCGTGGTGACCATGCATCCCGGGCCCGGCTTCGCACTCGTGTCCCGCGGCGATCTCCGTCTCTTGCTCAGCGCGCCCGCGGGCGGAGGCGGTGCCGGGCGCGATATGCCTGACGGTCGACGCCCGGAACCGGGTGGATGGAATCGAATTCAGATCGAGGTGGAAGACCTCGCTCGGATGGTCGTGACCCTGAGGCAGACCGGCGCCAAATTCCGTAATGACATCGTCACCGGTAACGGANNATGCGTCCGTTCGCTGATTCCTGAAGCTCGGGCAGCTGGAGCTGCTGAACGGGGAACTGCAGGGCCATCCAAGCGGCCAGGCCCCCCTGCAGCGGGTGGACTCGCGTGATCCCCTTGCGCCTGAGCTGGAGCGCCACCCTAGCGCTCGTGACTTCGCTCGGTCAGGAACAGTAGAGCACCAGCTCTCGAGACCGGAGCAACTCCGCCTGATGCTCGTCGATCTCGTCGGTCGCCATCCAGCGGCTGCCCGGGATGGCGTGGGGCATGGCCGCCACGTCAAGACGCGTCCGGAGATCGATGATCGTGACGTCCTCGCCCGCGTCGAGTCGGCTCTTGAGCGCTTCCGGCGTGATGCGGGCGATGCGAAGCGCCCGGAGATAGAGCCGCCGGCGCACGAACTTCACCAGGACGTACCCGAGCACGATGGCCACGACGACGAGACCGAGCGTGCGCTCCAATCGCTCGAGACGAGCCACGATCAGCGAGATCGCATCGCTGAAGGCGTAGCCCAATCCCAGCCAGACTCCCGCCCAGAGCAGCACACCGGTGAGCTCGTAGAACACGAACCGGGGGCGGCGCACCGCGAAGACGCCGGCCAGCGGCGGCATGACCGTCGTCAGCCCCGGAACGAACTTCGCGATGAGCATGGCTCGGACGCCATAGCGGGCGAAGACGTTCTCGGTCCGTCGCAGGCACGAGTCAGGCTCGAGCGAGAGGCGACAGAGGCGCGCCAGCACGCTCACGCCGCGACGCCGGCCCAGCTCGTACCATCCGAGGTCCACCGTCAGCGCGACCAGCGCGATCGCGCCCAGCACCAGCGGGATGCTGACGCGTCCGCTCGCCGCGAGCGCACCGACGGCGAGGAGGGCCGGCACCGCTGGCAGAGGGACGCCCACCTGTTCGGCGACGACCAGCGCCGGAAGGATCACGACGCTGTACTGCGCGAGGAGAGCGTCGATCGTCATTCTCGCCTCTCTACGGTGAAGGATGCCGGGGGAGGCTTCGAGGATTCGGCCGCCGATCGGTGAGCATCGAACTCCATCAGTGGTCCGCGTGCGGATCGTCGGACGGCAGGCTCCGCGTCTCGCCCCAGGGGCTCGCGCGCCAGTTTTCGCGTGCGGCGGCGCCGACGCGCCAGGCGGGCAGCGGCA
>QHSM01000717.1 GCA_003221595.1 Candidatus Rokuibacteriota bacterium
CACGGAGCTTTACCGCGCCGGCGATCGCCAGCGGCGCCACTTCCACGAGCCTGGCCCACACCGGGATCGTCCACGGTTCGGACAGGAAGAAGCTGTAGGCGAAGCCCACGGTGCCGGTGAAGGCGATCAACGGGACGGAAGGCGTCACCGCCAAGAACGGGACGAGCCACACGACATACCAGGGAAAGACATTCGCCCCGAGCAGGATGACCCCCGCCACCATTGGCACAGCCCGGACGGCAAGGCTGCCGGCGTGCCCTCGCGACGCGACCACGACCATCCAGGCAGCGGTGGCCGCCAGCGCCAACAGCGGCTCGTTCACGAAGGTTCGCACGAGGCCCGGATTGAAGTACTCGCCCGCGACGTAGCGCCACATCGGCGCGATCGGCCAACGGCCAAATCCGCCGGCGGCGATCGTGCCCGCGACGACGACCGCACCGAACAGCGCGTACACCGAGACGCGGCGTCGACCGGGGAGCAGCAGGAGCAGTGCGGCGGGATAGAGCTTCACGAGGGTGCCGACGCCGAGCAGGATGGCGGCAACGCCGTCCCGGCGCCGGGCGGATGCCAACGCCGCGGTAGTGACCGTCGCGAGGACCAGTGCGTCCAGGTGACCACTTCCCCAGATCTCGACGAGGAGCAGCGGGTTCCACGCGTAGATCGTCAGCCGGCCGAGCGGCATGTCGAGCGTTCGAAGCAAGAGGGCGAGTGCGGCGAGCGCGATCAGCTCGGCAAGGCCGAGCGCGAGCTTCATGGCGAATACGTTGTCGGGCGCGAGCCGGTACACCGCGCGGAAGAACGCCTGCGCGACCGGAGGGTACACGGTGCGCCACGTCGGGTGGTTCAGCCGCGGGTAGATGCTGGTGTCGCGCAGTCCCGCGACCTCGGAGGCCGCGGCTGGGTATGCGTAGGGATCGATCCCGGCACTGGAGACCCGGGCGTCCCAGACATACCGGTAGACGTCAGTGGACAGCGAGGGCGGAGCCGGAAGCAGAAGCATGCGGCTCAGCACACTGACCGTCAAGATCACCACGACCGTGACCCGGCCGCGGAGCTGAGCGGTCACGAGTGCGCCGCATGCGTAAGCCAGCCACGCGAGAGTAAAGAGCACCAGGAACGTGCGCGGCGCCAGGACGAGGTTCGACACCCGCGCTAGCCCCCAGCACGCGGCGCCCAGCGCCAGACCGGCGCCGATCAACCGGAGGACTGCACTTCCGCGCTCGGTCGTTGGCGACGCGCAGACCGATCTGGCCACGTCGCGAACGGTCAGCGCGCCAGGGTAGACTCGCATCGATGGTCCGAGAGCCGAGGGCCGGGCGGAGGGAGGAACACGCCATGCCGTTCGGAGGCCGAGCGATCCGCTGGTTGATGATCGTCGCGACGTTGCTGGGTGGCATCGGCATCGGCGCGACCGGCCATCGTCTCGTCGCGGCGCCACCTGCGTTCACCGAGACCCCGCTTCTCCGCACCGACCTGGCGGGAATCGACAACTACGAGTTGATCGTCTCCAGGCTGGAGACCGCGCCGGGCTGGTCGCATGGCCGGCACTATCACGCCGGCCATGAGATCGTATACGTGCTGGAGGGCAAGGGTGCGCTGGTCGCCGAGGGAAAGCCAGAGCAACGCCTGCAAGCGGGTACGGTATCGTACGTGACTTCGGGGCAGATTCACGCCGGGCGCAACACGAGTCGGACGGCGGCGTTCAAGTTCCTCCTGTTCCGGATCCATGTGAAGGGCCAACCGATCTCCATCGAGCTGCACTAACTGGCGACCATGGCGTCGGTGCGGGACCACTACGATACGGTGCTGTCGGAGCACTACTCGCGCATGTTCGGCGACTTCGAGGCCAAGGTTGCCGAGCAGCACGCTCTGCTGGAACGACTGGGCGTCGCCCCCGGCCGCCGCGCCGCCACGGCCATGGATCTCGGCTGCGGCTCCGGCTTCCAGTCCGTCGCACTGGCGCGTCTGGGCTTCCAGGTGCTGGCCATCGACTTCAGTCAGCGGCTCCTCGCCGAGCTGAGGGACCGGGCGCGCGGCCTGCCGGTCGAGGCGATCGCCGGCGACATCCGCGACGTCGCGACGCTTGTGCCGACGGCGGTCGAGCTGGCCGTCTGCATGGGCGACACGCTCTCGCATCTCGAGTTCGAGGCCGACCTCACGCGCGTCTTCGACGGCGTGGCGGCGCGACTCGTCGCTGGTGGTCGGCTCGTGCTCACGTTTCGCGATCTCAGCGGAGAGCTGTGCGACCTGGATCGAGTGATC
>QHSM01000718.1 GCA_003221595.1 Candidatus Rokuibacteriota bacterium
CGAGGCTGGTGGCCAGCTGCCGCGTCACCGCGTAGAGCCGCGTCGCCGCCTGCTCCCGGGCGCGGGCCTCGGTATAGAGCCGGCTCTCCTCGAGCGCCATCGCGAGATTCTGGCAGAGCGAGCCGAACGGCTCGACGCTCTCCCGGCTGATCGGGCGCCGGCTCGGCTTGTTGTCGGCGCTGACGACGCCGATCACGCGCTGGCCGACGACGAGCGGCGCGACGACGAATCGCCGCGAGCGCAGGTAGGCGTGGTCGAGCAGGTGCGTCCGATCGAGCGGCTGCACCCGCGCCAGATCCTCGTCGGAGAGCACCGCCACCGGCCGTCGCGATTTCAACGCCTCGTGGTACGGCCCGGCATCCGGGGTCACCGGCAGCCGGAGATCGGGCGCGTCCCTGTCGCCGCCGGCCGTCACCAGCTCCAGCTCCGAGCCGTCGCCGGTCAGCAGGAACACGGTGACGCGGTCGAACCCGACGACCTCACGCGCGGCGCGGACGAACGCCGCGAGTCGATCCTCGCGCTCCCAGGAGCTCTGCATCGTGATGGCGGCGTGCGAGATCCGCTCGAGCAGCGCCCGCCCCTCCTCGGTCCCGCGGAGCAGCTGCGCCTTTTCGATGGCGAGCGAGGCCTGGTCCGCCAGCGCCGACAGGAGCGCGATCTCGTCGGGCAGGAAGCGGCGCGCCCCTCGAGTGAACACGTTGAGCGTGCCGACCGTGTGGCCATGGGCGTTGAGCGGGACGCCGATGAACCCGCGATAGCCCTGCGCGAGGGCGCCCTGCTTGTGGGCGGGATCGTAGCGGGTGTCGGCGGCCAGGTCCTCGACCACAACGGGCTCTCCCCCCGCGACGACCAGGCCGGTGAGACTCTCCCCCACTTTGAGCCGCGGCCGCGCCATGACGGTCGCGGCCGATTCGGTCCGGGCGCCGACCACGAGGTCGTCGCCGTCCAGCAGGCGAATCCCCGCCGCCTCCGCGCCGACGAGCCGGGCGGCCTCGTTGACGATGATCGTCAGCACCTCCTGCGGGTCGTGGACGGCGGCCAGGTGTCGCGACACGTCGTTGAGGACCTCGAGGCGACGCTGGTTGCGCTCCGCCTGCTCGTAGAGGCGGGCGTTGCGCAGGAAGAATCCCACCTGCTCGGAGACGCGCTCGAGCCCCTGGAGATCTCGCTCGGAAAAGCGCCGGCGCGTCGTCCACCACACCAGATAGAAGCCGCCGATCACCTCGTCGTCCACGATCAGCGGCAGCAGAAGGCCCGACTGGTGCGGGAAGCTCCTGAACATCGCGTGCGTGAACCGCGCGTCCCGCGCGACGTCGTCGGTGAACACGGGCCGCCGCTCCGCCCACAGGGGCAGAAAGAAGCCCTGTTCCTTCAACGGCAGCGGCGTCGATGAGAGCGTCGCTAGATACTCCTTGGGCACGTGGTACGCGGCGACCGGCACGAGCTGACCGGTCGCCAGCTCGTGCAGATAGGCGGCGGAGGTGTCCGAGCCGAGCAGACGAGCGAGCTCGCGGCAGATCCGGCGCAGCGCCTCGCGCACGTCAAGGGTGGAGCTGACCGTCGCCGAGATCGCGGCCAGGGCTTCGCTCTCGGCCAGCCGCTCGGTCAGCTCGGCGTTGAGCCGCGCGTTGTCCTGTGCCAGCCGCCGCCGCTCGAACACCCGCGCGACGATCGCGCCGAGACGAGAGAGATCGACGGGCTTCACGACGTAGCCGGCGCTCCGGCTCTCGACCGCCCGGATCGCCGAGTCGAGGGTCGCGCGACCGGTGACCACGATGACCTCCGGCGGCACCTCAGCCCGCGCGGCCTCGGTCAGGATGGTGGAGGGGTCGATGTCGGGGAGCTCGAGGTCGATCAGCACGAGCGCGAAGCGCTCCCGGCGGATGCGACGCAGACCCTCGCCGCCGGTCGCGGCGACGGCGACCGAGTATCCCTCGCGCTCGAGGAAATCGCTCAGGTGGAGCGCGGCTTCGGGGTCGGCGTCGACGACCAGGATGGCATCCTGCTCGCCCATTCCATGAGCCTATCACCACCCAGCAATCAGCAGGCCGTTCTGCAGGAGCACGAGGACGAGCCACGCCAGCTGCACGCCGACGAAGATCACCAGCCCCCGCTCGCGTCCGGCCCGCATGTGCGCCCGGTACTCGAAGGTCGCGCCGAGCAGCGCGATCACGGCGAACGCGGGTGAGTAGTACTCGACGAGCAGACCGTACGTCCGCGCCAGGCCGCCGGCAAAGCTCCAGAGCACGTACGCGGCGAGCCACCGGGAGACGATGGACATGACGACGGAGCCGCGCGATCCCGATTTGCCGAGGAGCCGGGCGAGCGCGACGGCGG
>QHSM01000719.1 GCA_003221595.1 Candidatus Rokuibacteriota bacterium
GGTCGCTCGAGCCGAGGAGCCAGACTTCCGGCGCGGTCGGCCCGGTCGGCATCGCGAGCACGTGCGCGTACGGGTGGCCCGGCGGCAGCGCGCCGTGCAGGAAGCCCACGAGGTCGGCGACCTGCTGGGGGAAATATTCCGGGCTCCCGTCCTCGCGAAGGGCGCGCGCCGTCATCTGGTCGCTCCCGGGCGCGCGGCCGATCCCGAGATCGACGCGCCCGGGGAAGAGCGCTTCCAGGACGCGGAAGCTCTCGGCGACCTTGAGCGGGCTGTAGTGCTGGAGCATGACACCCCCCGAGCCCACCCGGATCCGCGAGGTGCGGGCCGCAACCTGCCCGATCAGGACCTCGGGGCTCGAGCCCGCCAGCCCCGGCGTCGCGTGGTGCTCGGCCAGCCAGTAGCGGTAATACCCGAGGCGGTCGCAGATCTCGGCGAGCTCGAGTGTCTCGTGGATCGCGTCGACCGCGCCGCCGCCGCGCACCGGCGATTGATCGAGCACGCCAAGGCGAAGCATCTAGTTGATTCGCTTCTCCCGGCCCTTCCACTCCTTCTCGCGCAGGACGAACTTCTGCACCTTCCCGGTCGACGTCTTCGGCAGATCACCGAACTCCACGGCCGCGGGACACTTGAAATGGGCGATGTGCTGCCGGCAGAAGTCGATGATCTCCGGCGCGGTCGCCGCGCGGCCGGGCTTGAGCGTGACGAACGCCTTGGGCCGCTCGCCCCACTTCTCGTCCGGCACCGCGACCACGGCGCACTCGAGCACCGCCGGATGCCGGGCGACCGCCTGCTCGACTTCGATCGTCGAGATGTTCTCGCCGCCGGAGATGATGATGTCCTTCTTCCGGTCGCGAAGCTCCACGTAGCCGTCGGGATGCCACACCGCGATGTCGCCCGAGTGGAACCACCCGCCGCGGAACGCCTCGACCGTCGCCTCACCCTGCTGGAAGTACCCCATGGCCGCGTTGTTGCCGCGCATGATGACCTCGCCGAGCGTCGCGGCGTCGCGCGGCACGTCGTTCATGTCGCCGTCGACCACGCGCACGAGGTCGAAGAGCGCGTAGCCCTGGCCCTGGCGGGCGGCGAGCCGCGACTGCTCGTCGAGCGGCAGCGCGTTCCACTCCTCGTGCCACGCGCACACCGTGTGCGGGCCGTAGGTCTCGGTGAGCCCGTAGACGTGCACCGGCCGGAAGCCGAGCTCCTTGAGGCGACCGAGCAGCGTCGGCGAGGGTGGCGCCCCCGCGACACACACGGTCACCGGACGCGCGAGCTTGTGCGCCTTCGGATCGTTCACGACGCCGATGTGGACCGTGGGGGCGCCGTTATAGTGGGTGACGCCCTCGGTGTCGATCAGCTCCCACACGCGCCCGGGCTCGACGCGGCGCAGACAGATGTGGGTACCGCCCACCGCCGTCACGCCCCACGTGAAGCACCAGCCGTTGCAATGGAACATCGGCAGGGTCCAGAGGTAGCGGGCGTCGAAGCTCATCTGCGACTCGATCACCTCGCCGAGCGCGTTGACCCAGGCGCCGCGGTGCGAGTACATGACGCCCTTGGGCCGGCCTGTCGTGCCCGAGGTGTAGTTGATGGCGAGCATCTCCTCCTCGTCCGCGAGCCAGCTCTCCACCGGCGCGGGCAAGCCGCCGGCGAGGAAATCCTCGTACGGGTCACCCGGCTCGCCGGTGTCGTCCACGCGAACGACGCGGACCCCCGAGAGATCCAGCGGCTTCACGAGCGGCTCGAGCTCGGCGTCGACGAAGAGGAACCGGGCGCCCGAATGGCCGAGGATGTAGCCGACCTCGTCGGAGCTGAGCCGCGTGTTGATGGCGACGAGAACGCCGCCGGCGGCGGGGACGCCGTAGTGCGCCTCGAGCATCGCGGGGATGTTCGGGCAGAGGAACGCGACCCGGTCGTGCTTGGCGAGGCCCGCCAGGCGCAGCGCCGACGCCAGGCGATTCACCCGCGCCTCGAATTCGCGGTACGTGTATCGACGCGCTCCGTGGACGACGGCGACCTTGTCGGGGAACACGTACGCGCTGCGCGTGAGGAAGCTCACCGGCGAGAGCTCGGTGCGGTAAACGTGGCGAAATTCGCTCATGGGCGCCCCTCCGAACGCAATGGCGCAAGTTTACCCCAGGACCGGCGCCGGGCGTCCGGAGCGCGCGACGGGAGGCCGGGCTTACGCTCCGCGCGTCGCCACGCGCACGATGTAGTCCGCGAACCGCGGGAACGGGTCGAACCCGAGCACCGCCGGCGCGTCGGCGACGAAGTTGGACGTGGCGTTGACGTCGTAGAAGTAGACGCGGCCGTCGGCACGGCCGACGAGGTACTCGATCCCGCCGACGTCGATCGACGCCGCGCGCGCGAGGGCGCGGGCCTGATCGACGACCGCCGCTGGCGCATCGTACCGGGTCACGCTGAGCCCGGGCTTCGCCTCGACCGGGCAGGCGCCGAGGTCCGCGCTCGGGGGCGCGGGAATCTGGCAAATATCGGCGGGGCAGAGGTTGAAACTGGACGCGGGACGGACGATCCGGATCGCGTAGAGATAGCGATCGTCCAGCACCTCCACGCGCACGATCGCGCCGCCCTCGGACTCGATGAACTCCTGAACGAGGGCCGTGCCGTCGGGGCCGAAATCGAGCGTCGCCGCGCGGGCTTCGAGATCGGCGCGCGAATCGAACCGCTCGATGAGCGCGCCCGAGCCCCCGATGTTCGGCTTCACGAGGAGGGGGAAGCGCAGCTCGCTGCTCGCCTTGAGCACCTGATCGCGATGGTTCACGACGACCGTCCGGGGGTAGCTCACCTCCAGACGCTCGAAGAGCCCGATCTGCAGCGCCTTGGATTTCTCGAACCGGTACGCCCGGAGGGAATTGATCACGGGAACGCCGAGCGCCTCCCAGTGCGCGAGCAGCGCCTCGGCATAGAACAGGACACTGCCGTGACCCCGCCGATGCGACGAGGGGCTCGTGCGATTGACGATGACCGAGTACCGCGCGGCGCGGTCGCGTGGGTCGAAGGCGTGGTTCGAGTGGTCGATCTTCTCGAACGGCAGCCGGCGATGCTCGAGCTCGGCGATGAGCCGGGCCGACCACTCGGGATGCTCGTCGAGGATGCCGATCGGAGCGGAGAGGCGAACACTCATTGGGCGATCTCCATGAGCGCGTGATTGTCGTCGAACCACTGGAGCCGGTCGCGCAGCGCGACGACGTCGCCGACGACGACCACGACGGGCGGCTCGAGCCGCGCGCGCGCCGCCCGGGCGGCGATGTC
>QHSM01000720.1 GCA_003221595.1 Candidatus Rokuibacteriota bacterium
ATATCTCCCTCGCAATAGTCGCCGCCGATGTCCCTCGGCACTTTGCCGATTGGCGCTATGATTCAGATCGTGAAGCCGACGCGCCGCGCGAAGAGCGCAATTTCCCCGTCGGGCGCGCAGGACACGGTCGAGCTGCCCGCGGTCGCCGTCAAGACGAAGGTGTGGCTCGAGCACAACGGCCGGTTCGTCGTCGGCGACGGCGGTCTGCGGCTCTTGCTCGGCATCCTCGAGCACGGCTCCCTGCTCGGCGCCGCTCGCCAGATCCGCTGGTCGTATCGCCACGCGTGGGAGTACCTGCGCCGGGCGGAGGCCGCGCTCGGCATGCCGCTGACCAGGCCCCGCCCCGGCAAGGGAAGCTCGCGCGGCTCGGCGTTGACCGAAGCTGGACGGCTCGTCATCGAGCGCCTCGCCGAGATCCGCAACAAGATCGACGACGCGGTGGGCCCGCTGGGTCCGACGGCCGCCGAGGTCGCCGCCCGCGGCAAGCGCCGGAAGGGCACGCCGCGCGGCGCCGCCGGGCGGCCGGATTCGCCGCGCGCCTCGCGCTACCGCGACGGCGACTGGCGCCGCGCTCGCTGAGCCGTTCACCGCGTCCCGGCGGGTGGCGGCTGGAATCCGAACCGGGCGAGCGTCGCCCGACCGTCCCGGCTCACCAGAAGGTCGAGAAAAGCCCGCGCCAGCGCGGCCTGCTTGGCCCCGGCGACCACGGCGGCGGGACACACGACCGGCCGGTACGTGTCCTCCGCCGGTCGAAACGCCTCCTTCACGTGCGACAGACGCGTGGCCGCGTCGGTCGTGTAGACGAAGCCCGCGTCGACCTCGCCGCGGGCCACGTAGTCGAGGGCCTGCCGGACGTTCTCCGAGAAGACGAGCTTGGGCTGGAGCCGATCCCAGATCCCCAGCGCCTTGAGGCTCTCCTCGGCATACTGGCCGCCCGGAACGGTCTTCGGATTGCCGATGACGATCTTGGTGACCCGGGCGTCGAGCAGGTCGGCCGATTTGGTGATGTCGATCTTCGAGTCGGCAGGCTTGATGACGGTGAGCACGTTGCGCGCGAAGATGCGCCGACTCTGGCTCACGACGAGCCCCTTCTTCTCCAGCTCGTCCATCTGCCGCTCGGCCGCCGAGATGAACAGGTCGACCGGCGCGCCGCCCTCGATCTGCTTCTGCAGCTCCCCGGACGAGCCGAAGTTGTAGCGGAGTGTCACGCCCGGGCGGGCGGCCATGAAGCTCCGGCCCAGCTCCCCGACGACGTCTTTCATGCTGATGGCGACCGACAGCGTGACGTCCTGGGCCTGCACCGAGCTGACCGCGGCCAGCAGCAGAAGAATCACCAGAGCCGCGCGGAACGCGAGGGACATTCGTTCCTCCAGAGGACGAGAGGCTTCGACGATCAGCGGAATCGTACTCGCGTCACTCGGCGCCGATCAAAGTGCGCGGGTCGGCATAACGGCTGGCCGGGCTTCCCCAAAACGGGACAGCCCATGGATACGGAGCCGCCTTGCCGTTAGAATCCGCCTCGACGGCACAAGCCGTCAGGAGGATGGCGCCATGAGCGGTCCGCTTCGCGTCGTACATTACCTGAACCAGTTCTTCGGCGGCATCGGGGGCGAGGAGCAGGCGGACGTGGGCGTGACGGCGCGGGCCGGCTCGGTGGGCCCGGGTCGCCTTCTGGAAAAGGCGCTCGGGGACGACGCGCGCATCGAGGCCACGCTGATCGGCGGCGACAACTTCGTCAACGACCGCGCCGAGGAAGCCTCGCGCGCGATCGCCGTCGAGCTCGACCGGCTCCGGCCCGACGTGCTCGTCGCGGGTCCGGCGT
>QHSM01000678.1 GCA_003221595.1 Candidatus Rokuibacteriota bacterium
CCCCGGGGAACAGCTCGCCCTGGCGGCTCGTGATGCCGCTGACCGTTTGCACCACCGTGTCGAAGCCGCGACGCGACGCCCACGGTCCGACGTGGCCGAAGGCGCACAGCGAGACGAAGACGATGCCCGGCCGCAATTTCGCCAGCGACTCGGGTGAGAACCCACGACCGCCGAGCGTCCCCGGCCGGTAGCCTTGCGAGAACACGTCGGTCGCGCGCACCAGTCCGCGCAGGATCTCGACGTCCGTCGGCTCACGCAGATCCAGGTGGGCGGAGAGCTTGCCGTGGCCGGTGTCGTATTCCTGGTAGCCGATGTTCGGCAGGTGCTTGCCGGTGATCTTCAAGACGTCAGCACCGTGCTCGGCCAGCGTGCGGGCGCAGGTCGGCCCGGCGAGCACGCGAGTGAGGTCGAGCACCCGGATGCCCGACAACGGCCGACCGCCGTCGGGAAGCTTCTGCGGTGCGCTCTCGCCGATCTTGACGATCTCCATCAGCGGCAGCGAAGCGATCGCCGCCGCCTGCGGGTGCTTGGCCCATTCGTCCATGGTGCGCACCATGCCGCCGGCGCCCTTCGCGGCGATGATCGCCTCCTCGAGCTCGAGCGCGTCCCACTTCGCCACGGCCTGACGCACCGCCTCGCGATCTTCCGGCACGCCGAGCACGCTGAGGGCGGCGGCGCGATGATTCGGGAAATTGCAGTGCAGATAGCTCCAGCGCCCGTTCTTCGCCGGATAGACGCCCATGACCGTGTTGCGCTCGGTCGACACATCCGCGCCGTCCATCTTCAAGTAGTGCCCGCTGCGGAGCGACGCGGTCGCCTGACGCGTGTCGACCGCGATCTCCTGACCGCGCCCGGTCCGCAGGGCCCACAGATCGGCGACGGCGAGGCCGACCGCCGCCAGCGCGGCGGCGCTGGTCTCGCCGATGCGGAACGGCGTCGGCAAGATCGGATCGGCGCCGCCGGTGATCTCGACGGCGCGCGCCTTCTCGTCGCCCCAGCCGGCGGCCGGCAAGATCGTGCGCAGAGCCTCATTGATCATGGCAAAGCCCTTTCCGTTGCGTGCACCGGGGCCTCCAGGTCGTAGGTGTTCATGTTGTACGCGAGCACCGCGTAGCAGGCGATCAGGTTCGTCAAGGTCATGGTCCCGCGCTGCCCGAACCGGGCCGTCGCGGCATCGAAGGTCGGTCGACTGACCTTGCGGTTCTGGAGTAGCTCGCGCGTGAAGTCCACCACGGTTTGCTCGTCGGGATCGAGGTTGGCCGGGGCGCGCTTCTCGCGAATGCCGTCGACGATGTCGTCGCGGACGCCGGCTTTCCGGGCCGCGGCGGCGTGGGCGTACCAGATGAAGGCACATCCCATCTCGCGGGCCACGGAGATCATGACCAGCTCCTGGAGCTTCTGCGGCAGGCTGGCCTCGTCGCGGATGTAGGTCCGCAGGGCTTCCAGTCGTTGCGCCATCTCGGGCATGTGCAGGAGGAGCGTGTACGGGCCGATGTTGGGCCGGCCCGCCCGGCTCGCCATGAAGGCGTCGTACGCGGGCTTCTCTTTCTCGGCGATCTGTTCTCGGGTGACCAGCGCTATCCGGGCCATGGCGCCTCCTTCGGGTTAACGAGACCGGGGGATTATGGAATGCCCGGGACGCGGCTTCAAGGCCTGAGACGGAATTGTGGTCGCGGCGCGAGCTCCTGCCGCCGACGATCTTCTTCCTCATCGCGTTCCACATCATTGTTTTTTCCCGCGCCCTCATGCTCCAGGAGTTCGGCGTCAAGGTCTCCGCCCTCGCCGGCGCGACGATAGGCGCTTTCCTGGTCGCCAAAGTGGTGCTCCTGGCCGACCTCCTCCCGTTCATCAATCGGTTTCCGGAGAAGCCGCGGTTGGCCGACGGGAAGTCCTGAGGATGTTCTTCATAAGCGCGCGGTAGGCTCCATCCGCGCGCAGTAGGCTCTCTCCGCCATAGGTCCGAGTCCCTCACGACCATGGACCAGTCGTGGGATCGCAAGATCGAGTGTAAGTACGAGGAGAGACGGTGGAGCGGCCACGTCCCCTCGCTCACCCTCCCCAAGAAAGGTCTCCCTACATGCGCCCGATGACTCGCCGGCGGCTCGCGCTTCTCGGCGCCCTGTGCCTGGCCCTGGCGGCCTGCGCCGGTCCGGTCTACACGACCCGGGCCGACCCCAAGGTCGTCCTTCGCGAGCTCGACCAGAGCGCCATCACGTCGGGCGAGCCGAGCCTGCCGACGCGCAATGTGCTCTACGAGCACGGTCTCTTCGAAGCCTTCGGCGAGCGTCCCGCGGCCGCCATTGCCGAGCTGCACCGGGCGA
>QHSM01000053.1 GCA_003221595.1 Candidatus Rokuibacteriota bacterium
GAGAACATTCATCCCGTCGAGATCGAGGACGTGCTCGCCCGCCACGATGCCGTGCAGGACGTGGCGGTGATCGGCGAGCCCGACGAGAAATGGGGCGAGCGGGTGGTGGCGTTCGTCGTTGCGGCCCCCGGCCTGACCGCGCAGACGCTCGACCAGCACTGCCGAGCCAGCGGCGACCTCGCCAACTTCAAGCGCCCGCGGCGCTTCGTCTTCGTGGCGGAAATCCCGAAGACGGCCTCGGGCAAGATACTTCGCCGGCTGCTGCGCGACGGCCGGTACACGGAGGTGCGGCCATGAGCGAGTTCCTGCGCGTCGAGCGCGCCGGCGCCGTCGCGACCATCTGGATCGACCGCCAGGCGAAGATGAACACGATGACGGTCGCGATGCGCAACGAGTTTCCGGGGATCTTCGCCGCGCTCGAGCGCGACGAGTCCGTGCGCGTCGTCGTGATCCGCGGCGCCGGTGGCAAGGCGTTCAGCGCCGGCGGCGACGTGTCCGAGTTCCTCACGCTGGCCCCCGCCGATCTCGAGCTGTGGGGGGACACGCTGACGGCCGCCGAGCGCTGCCGGAAGCCGGTCATCGCCGCGATCGACGGGTATACGATGGGGGCCGGTCTCGAGCTGGCGGTCGCGTGCGACTTCCGCGTGGCCACGCTCCGGTCCGAGTTCGCGTTTCCGGAGGTGCGCCTGGGCATGATTCCCGGGAGCGGCGGTACCCAGCGCGCGCTGCGGCTCATGGGCATGACGCGCGGAAAGCTCTTCATGATGACCGGCCAGCGGATCTCGGCCGAGCGCGCCGAGGCCTGGGGCCTGATCACCCGCGCGGTGCCCGACGAGGGGCTCGACGAGGCGGTGGGTGCCTTGGCCGGCGAGCTGGCCGAGCGCGCGCCGCTGGCGCTCCGGACGCTGAAAATGGTAAGAAGCGTCCGCCGAACTACACAGGGAGGTAGCGGTGCCTAGACCGTCGTTCGGACTGATCGTCGCCAATCGCGCGGTCGTGCTCGGCGCCGTCAAGGTGGGGGACCTCGTCGACCTCACGGTGCAGGCGGAGCGCTCCGGCTTCTTCGACGCCGTCTGGGCCGGGGACAGCCTGCTGGCCAAGCCCCGCCTGGAGTCGGTGACCCTGCTCTCCGCGCTGGCGGGCGTGACCACCAAGCTGCGCCTCGGCGTCGGCTGCATGGCCACCTTCGTCCACCGCCACCCGGTCATGCTGGCCCACCAGTGGGCGAGCCTCGACGTGCTCTCCGGCGGGCGGACCTTGCTCGCGGTGTGCCTGGGCGGGCCGAGCGAGGCGAACAAGGCCCAGGCCGCCGAGCACGACGTCATGAGCATCGCCTCGGCCGAGCGGGTGGGACGCCTGGAAGAGGGCATCGAGGTGCTGCGCACGCTCTTCGGCGGCAAGAACGTCTCGCACCGGGGCCGGTTCTACTCCTTCGAGGGCGTGACGCTCGAGCCGCGGCCGGTGCAGCAGCCGTGTCCGATCTGGATCGCGTCCAATCCCACCGGTCTCACCTGGAAGGGCGGCGCCTCCGCCTCCGAGGCCGTCGTGGAGCGCTCGTTCCGGCGGATCGCGCGCCACGCCGACGGCTGGATGACGAACAAGCTCTCGCCGGACGAGTTCCGGCGGCAGTGGAGCCGCATCGCGGCCATGACCCGCGAGGAGGGGCGCGACCCGGCGAAGCTCGGCAGCGCGCTCTATCACAACATCAACATCACCGAGGACCGGCAGAAGGGGCTCGAGGAGACCAAGGCGTTCCTCGACACCTACTACACGTCGAAGTTCTCCCGCGAGTTCGTGGAGCAGTGGACGATCGCGGGCGGCCCCAAGCAGTGCGCCGAGGAGCTCGCCGCGTACTTCGAGGCCGGCGTGGGGCACATGGCGCTGCGCTTCGGCTCGTGGGACCAGGTGGGGCAATTCAAGCGCTTCCTCGGCGAGGTGGCGCCGGCATTGTTCCGATGAGCTTCGTGGACATCCGCGAGTGGATCACGCGGCTCGACAAGGAAGGCGAGCTGCGCAAGGTTACGGCTCAGGTCGACTGGGACCGGGAGCTGGGCGCCATCGCGCGCCGGGTGCTCGAGAAGAAGGGGCCGGCGCTCCTGTTCGAGAACATCAAGGGCTACCAGACCGGGCGCTGCACGAAGCTGCTCGTGAGCGGACTCGGAAGCGTCGGTCGCCTGGCGCTGGCCCTCGGGTTCCCCCGGGACGTGTCCAACCGCGAGCTGGTGCAGCACGTCATGAAGCTGAACCGGCAGACGATCGCGCCGCGGGTCGTCGCGACCGGGCCCGTCAAGGACGTCGTCGTCCGCGGCCAGGACGTCGATCAGACGGAGTTCCCGGTCCCGAAGTGGCATTACCTCGAGGGCGGACGCTACATCCACACCTTCTCGGGCATCGTCACCCGCGATCCCGAGACGCGCGTGATGAACGTGGGCATCTATCGCGGCATGATCGGCAAGAAGAACACGACGCCGTTCCTGCTCATCAAGGGCGGCCAGCACTGGGGCCAGCACTTCCTCAAGTACGCGGCCCGCGGCGAGCCCATGCCGGTCGCGTGCGTGATCGGCTGGGACCCGATCATGCCGTTCCTGGCCGGCTCGCCGATTCCGCCGGGCGTCTGCGAGTGGGACGTGATGGGCGCCTATCGGGGAGAGCCCGCCGAGCTGGTCCGCTGCGAAACCGTCGACCTCGAGGTGCCGGCGAGCGCCGAGATCGTGATCGAGGGGTTCGTCAGCGACGACCCGGCGACCTACGAGACCGAGGGACCGTTCGGCGAGTTCACCGGCTACGTCTCGGACATTCCGACGCCGCGCCCCACGATGCAGATCACGTGCATCACGCACCGCCGCGATCCGATCCTTCGCGGCTGCCTCGAGGGCACGCTGCCCGGCTCGTACAGCGAGAACAGCGTCATGTCGTCGGTTCAGCGCGCGGCGATCGCCTGGCAGATCCTGACGACGGCCGGCATTCCCGGGGTGCGCGACGTCTTCGTCCCCCCGATCACGAACGGCGTGAACATCGTCGTTCAGATCAAGAAGGCCTATCAGGGACAGCCCAAGCAGATCGCCGCCGCGCTGTGGGGCGCCAGCGCCGCCCAGTTCCGCTACAAGCACGTCACCGTCGTCGAGGAGGACATCGATCCGTCCTCGTACGAGCAGGTGGACTGGGCGTTCGCCCACCGCGTGAACGCCGGCCGCGATGGCATCGTCGTCTTCCCCGGGATCTTCGGCTCGCCGATCGATCCGAGCACGCCGCTCGAGGACCGGGACGTGGCGCAGCTCGGCACCGGGCTCTGGAACCGCGTCCTGATCGACGCGACGCGGTCGTGGCAGCTCGAGCGCCGCAAGGAGTGGGGCGGCGAGCGATTCCCGCCGACCGTTCGTCCGGCTCCGGAGGACGAGGCGAGGGTGCGCGCCCGGTGGGAGGAGCTCGGGCTCGGCGACCTCTGAGATGAAGATCACCGAGGTCCGCGCCTTCCCGCTCGCGATCCCGCTGCGCGCCGCCACGCCGCCGTCCACGTGGGCGGCCGGAGCCGGCAAGCAGATTCTCGTGCGCCTGACCACCGACGAGGGGCTCACCGGTTGGGGGGAGTGCTTCGCCTATGGCGCGCCGATGGCGGTGATCAGCGTCGTCGACGACGCGCTCGCGCCGCTCGTTCTCGGCCACGACCCGACCCAGATCGAGAGCGTGGTCGACCGGATGCACCGGGCGCTGATGATCTGGGGGCGCCGGGGCCTGGCGATGATGGCGGTGAGCGGCATCGAGATCGCGCTGTGGGACCTGGCCGGCAAGGCGCGCGGCGTGCCGGTCTACGAGCTGCTGGGCGGCCTCTGCCAGACGCGGGCTCGCGCGTATGCGAGCCTGCTTCGTTACGACACGCCGACCCAGGTCCGGCAGGCGGTGTCGGCCGCCATCGCGCTGGGCCACACGGCAATCAAGCTGCACCAGACCGATGTCGAGTCGGTCGCCGCCGCGCGCGAGGTGGCCGGCCCGGGCGTCGAGCTGATGCTGGACACGAACTGCCCCTGGTCCGTCGAGGACGCCATTCGCATCGGCCGGCGGCTCGAGCGGTTCGACCTCAGATGGCTCGAGGAGCCCGTCTGGCCGCCGGAGGACTACGCGGGGCTGGCTCGCGTGCGCGCGGCCCTGCGGATTCCGATCGCCGCCGGCGAGAACGACGCGACCGTGTTCGGGTTCAAGGAGCTGATCGGACAGGGGGCTGCCGACATCGCTCAGCCGAGCGTGACGAAGGTCGGAGGCCTCCTCGAGATGAAGAAGATCGCGACGCTCGCGGCCACCGGGAACGCGACGCTGGTCCCGCACTCTTTCTATTACGGGCCCGGGCTGGCCGCGACGCTGCACTTCGTCGCGTCGACGCCCGGTGTGCCCTACGTCGAGTTCCCGGCGACCGAGCTGGTGGCCCCGCTCATCGCGGATCCGCCGCGCTTCGAGGGCGGCTTCGTCACGGTGCCGAGTCGGGCCGGGCTCGGCGCGGATCCCGATCCGGCCATTCTCGCGCGCTATCCCTACCGCGCCGATGCGGCACGCCCCTTCTATCTGACATGACCGTGTTGGTCCGTCCGGTGACGTCGGCCGGGGACCTGGCCGAAGCCCGGCGCCTGTTCAAGGAATACGAGGCCTCGCTCGACGTCGATCTCCGCTATCAGGGATTCGAGCAGGAGCTGGCCGACCTGCCCGGCGCGTACGCGCCGCCCCGGGGACGCCTGCTGCTGGCCGCCGACGATTCGGTGCCGGCCGGCTGCGTGGCGCTCCGACCGCTCGGCGGCGACGTCTGCGAGATGAAGCGCCTCTACGTGTGCCCCGCCGCCCGCGGCCGGCGGGCCGGACGCCTCCTGGCCGAGACGGTGATTCGCGAAGCGCGCCTGATCGGGTATTCCCGCATGCGGCTCGACACGCTGCCGTCGATGAAGGAAGCGCTCGCGCTTTACCGAGCGCTCGGCTTCGAAGAGATCGCGCCCTACTACGCGAGCCCGGTGGCCGGCACCCGCTTCATGGAGCTCGCGCTCGCCTGATCCCGGGCGGGCTCCGGTGTCACGACACCGCGGGCTCCGCGACCGACGCGCGGAGCGCCAGACACAGCGGGATCGTCGCCAGCACGACGACCGCGACGATGACGAGCGTCGTACTCACGCCGGCCACGTCGCTGACGAGGCCGTACACCGACGGTGAGAGCGCGGACGTCGCGATCGTCACGGTGTAGTAGAGGCCGTAGGCCCGGGAGCGGCGTTCAGCGGTCACGAGGTCCGCGACCGTGCCGTAGAGCACCGACGAGGTTCCGTTCAACGCCACGCCCATGACCGGCATGATCGCGAGGGCGACCGGCAGCGGCGCCGCCAGGATGGACACGATGCAGAGCGTGGTCGCGGCCTCGGTGAGCACGACGGTCCGGATGACACCGAGCCGCTCGGCGACGATGCCGCAGACGAACTTGCCGACGGCGCCGCCCGCGAAGAGGAGCGCCAGCGCCGTGCCGACGCCGGCCACCGAGGAGCCCTTGGCGATCAAGGCGAAGGGCAGAAACGTGAGAAAGCCGGTCCGGGTCGCGTTGTCGATCATGCCGATGGCGGTCAGGGCGACGAAGCCGCGCGCGTCCCGGATGCCCCAGCCGGCGGCCGCCGTCGCCGCCTGCGCCGAGCGGTCGTCGGTGTCCGGCATCTCGGGCGTGAGGCGGGCCAGCACGCCCAGAATGCCGAGCGCCGCGAACACGCCGATCACGCCGTACGCCATCGACGCCGTGCGCCAGCCGACGACCGTCGCGGCCAGGGCGACCGCCGCCGGCACCACGACCTTGCCGATGTCGCCGGAGAAGTTGTAGGTTCCGAGCGCGGCGCGCCGCGGGCCCGTCTCGTACGCCTTGGAGACGAGCGACGACGAGAGCGGGTGCTGGACGCCGGAGCCGATCCCGGCCACCAGCAGGACGCTCAGGAGCGCCAGGAATCCGCCCACCGTCCCGACCGCGATGAACCCGAGCGCGGTGATCGCGGTGCCCGCCGCCAGCAGGCGCCGCTCGCCCCAGCGCTCGGCCAAGAGCCCGGCGGGAATCTGGAACGCCGCCATCCCGCCGCTGTACGCGGTGCGGATCATTCCGACCTGGGCGAACGTCAGGCGAAACTCGGTCGCCCAGAGCGGCAGCAGCACGTAGAGGATGTCGGAGAATCCGTCGTGGACGAAGTGGATGCTGCAGGCGGCGGCGAGCACCGCGCGCGCGCGAGATCTCACGCCCTGATGATCGCCGAGCCCCCCGGCGGCTTCAAGTAGAATACCCGCGAAGCGCTCAACGGAGGGGCCCATGCCGATCAGCATCACCCGCGTCTATACCCGCACCGGCGACAAGGGTGAAACCGCCCTGGTCGGCGGCAAGCGAGTCCCGAAGGACTCGCCGCGCATCGTCGCCTACGGCTCGGTCGACGAGCTGAACGCGGTCGTCGGCCTGGTCCGGGTCTTCAACGCGGAGCGAATCGGCGAGGGCGAGCGGCACCGCTGGCTCGACGAGGTCCTCCGGAAGATCCAGAACCAGCTGTTCGACCTCGGCAGCGAGCTGGCGACGCCGCCCGACGCCGCCTACGAGGGCATGTTCCGCGTGGGCGAGGAAGAGGTGAAGGAGCTCGAGGCCCTCATGGACCGCTGTCAGAAAGACTTGCCGCCGCTGAAGTCCTTCATCCTGCCCGGCGGCGGCAGGATCCACGGCTTCCTCCATCAGGCGCGGACCGTGTGCCGCCGCGTTGAGCGCGAGCTCCTGGCGCTCTCGCGCGTCGAGCCCATCGGCGAGTGGCCGCTTCGCTACGTGAACCGTCTGAGCGACGCGTTCTTCGTGCTCGGCCGCTGGGTCGGCAAGCACCTGGGTGAGCAGGAGTACCTCTGGGAGCGCGGGCTGTCGAGCCACGCGCGGGCGCGGAAGCCGCGGTGAGCTAGCCGCTGACGCCCGGAGGCGCCAGCTCGGCCTCCTGGGCGAAGATACGGGCGATGACCAGATCGAGCCGGCTCAGATCGACCGGCTTGTGGATGTACTGCACGATCCCCAGCTGACGCGCCTCGACCTCCGTCGCCGGGCGGTAGTCTCCGGTGGTCATGATGACCGGGAGACCCGGCTCGATCGCGCGGAGCCGTCGGACGAGATCGCACCCCTGCATGTCGATCAGATCGACGTCGACGATCGCCAGGCCGATGCGATGGCGTCGGGCCAGCCGCAGGGCGTCGAGACCGCGTGCGGCGGGGTAGGCCCTGAACCGCGCCTGGAGCAGGGAGGCCGCCACCCGATTGGCCGCCGCCTCGTCGCCATCCGCGACCAGAATCCATCGAGCGGCGGTCGATTCGCGCGAGGTCACGATGAAGAACAAGAGCAGGTTCAGTGCCAGGGGTAGGGCTGGCTTTGAAATCGAGAAGTTGCACTCGCCGACGGGCGACCATTCCGCCCGATGCTTGACAGAATTGACGCCGAGATGGCCAGGAGTGGCTAGATGAGACCGAACTTCTTGATGCGGCGATAGAGCGTGCGCACGGTGAGCCCGAGCGCGCGGGCGGCCAGGTCCTTGTCGTTCGTGAACCGCGCGAGGGCGCGCGCGATCAGATCGCGCTCGGCCTGATCGATCGTCGGAATCGGCTCGTCGACCGTCACGACCGGCGCGTCGGCCCTGGCGGCGAGCTCGGGGAAGCTGGCGCGCTCGATCTCATCGCGCGCCCCGAGCGCGTACGCCCGCTCGAGCAGGTTCTCCAGCTCGCGCACGTTGCCCGGGAAGTCGTAGGCGGTCAGGGCGGCGATCGCGTCGGGGGCGATGCCCTTGACGTCGCGCCGGAACCGCTCGTTGAACCTCCGGAGGAAGTACGTGATCAGCGCCGGGATGTCGTCCTTGCGGTCGCGAAGGGGCGGCACCACGATGCGCACGACGTTGAGCCGGTAGAAGAGGTCCTGGCGGAAGCTGCCGCCCTGCACCACGGCCTCGAGGTTCTTGTTGGTCGCGGCGATCATCCTGACGCTGACGGCGTGGGTCTTGGTCGAGCCGACTGGGCGGATTTCCTTGTCCTGGAGAACGCGGAGGAGCTTGGCCTGGAGCGCTGGCGAGAGCTCGGCGACCTCGTCGAGGAAGAGGGTGCCGCCGTGGGCGGAGCGAAAGAGCCCCAGGGCGTCGGCGACGGCGCCCGAGAAGGCCCCGCGCACGTGCCCGAAGAACTCCGACTCCATGAGGTCGGCGGGGATGGCGCTGCAGTTGACCGGCACGAACGGGCCCTTGGACCGTCCCGACTGGCGGTGGATCGCCGCGGCCACCAGCTCCTTGCCGGTGCCGCTCTCACCCTCGATCAGCACGGGCGAGTCCGAGTCGGCCACCGTGGCCACCACTTCCTTCACGCGCGTCATGCCCGGCGAGCCGCCGACCAGATCCTTGACCGCCAGGTGGTCGGCGAGCCGGCTCCGCAGCGAGTGCACCTCGCGGCTCAGGAAGCGCTTCTCGAGGACCTGCTGCATGAGGTGCTGCAGCTCGTCCAGGTTCAGCGGCTTGATGAGGTAGTCGTAGGCGCCGGACTTCAGCGCCTGGACGGCCGTCTCGACCATCGGGTTGCCGGTCATCATGACGACCTCGAGCGCCGGATCGTGCCGCTTGATCTCATCGAGCACCTGCATTCCGTCCATCTCGGGCATCCAGATGTCGACCAGCGCGGCGTCGAAGATCTGATGGCTGATCAGCCTGACCGCCTCGCGCCCGCTCGTCGCCAGGGTGACGTCGTAGCCCCAGCGGCTCAGCGCCTCGCGCAGGAGCTCGCCGACATCGACGTCGTCGTCGACGACCAGGACGCGTGGGTGGTCCATCGGAGGCTAGCCGCGCACCCGGCGATCGCAGCGGGCGAGGAACTCGAGCACCGTCCGGTTCCACGCCTCGGGCTGATCGCGGTTACCGAAGTGACTCGCCGGCGAGAGGACCACCAGGCGGGAGCCGCGCACCCGGCGGTGCATCACCTTCATCGGCTCGAGCGAGGGGTCGCGGTCGGCCCCGATCAGCAGCACCGGCATCCGCAGACGCCGTAGCTGATCGGTGATGTGGTCCATCGCGATGAGGGCGCGGAGCGAGTTCGCGTACCCGATCGGCGAGAGGCGCCGGTACTCCTCGTAGAACTCAGCCCGGGCGCCGGGATCGAGCGCGAGCCGCTCCGAGAGGTTCGGATTGGCGGCCATCGCGTACTCGGCCATGGCGTCCATGCCCTTGGTGAGCGTGATCTCGATCGAGCGCGCCCGCATGACGAGGTTCTCCACCGAGAGCGGGAGCCCGGCGGCGGACGACGAGTTCGTCACGACGAGCGATCGCACGCGCGCCGGAAACCGGAGCGCGAACCGGGTGGCGATCCCCGCACCGAGCGAGAGGCCGCCGACGTGCGCCTTCTTGATGCCCAGGCGGTCGAGCACCGCCTGGAGGTCGAGCACCCACCGCTCGAACGAGTACTTCGCGGGATCTTCGGGGCTGTCCGATCGCGCGTGGCCGCGCGGCTCCCAGAGAACCAGCCGGTGGCGGGCGGCCAGCGCGTCGCGGTTGACGTCCCACATCTCGACGTTGCCGCCGATGCCGTAGGCGAGCACGAGGGGCGTTCCGCTCCCGTGCACCTCGTAGTAGATCCGGACCTTGTCGTGGGCCCTGGCGAACGGCACGGGGGTATCTTAGCCGCCCCCGGTTTCTTCGCCCCAAGGTTTCGCACTTGACAGCCTTCCGACCGATTCAGTATTTTTAAACCGACGTTCATTCACGCTAAATTTCTCCTGGAGATGGAGTCCCCATGAGGGTCCGCATCGCCCTGACCGTCAATGACGAGGCCCGCGAGGCGCTCGTGCCGGTCCACAAGACCCTCCTGGAGGTGCTCCGCGAGGATCTCGGGCTCACCGGGACCAAGCACGGCTGCGAGCTCGGGGAGTGCGGCACCTGCACGGTGCTCGTCGATGGCGAGCCCGTGCTCTCCTCGCCCAGTGCGGGTACTGCACCCCCGGCATTCTCCTGACGGCCACGGCGCTCCTGGCGGACCGTCCGAGTCCGACGCGCCAGGAAGTGAAAGAGGCGCTCGCGGGGAACCTGTGCCGCTGCACGGGCTACACGAAGATCCTCGACGCCGTCGAGCTGGCGGCCTTGCGGATGGGACATGGGGAGAGCCGCGCATGAGCAAGAACGACTTCGCGGTCATCGGCCAGCCGCTCCCGAAGATCGACGCATGGGCGAAGGTCGTGGGCGAGACGAAGTACGCCGACGACCTCTTTCTGCCGCGCATGGCGTACGGCAGGCTGCTCCGCAGCTCGCACGCCCACGCCCGCATCCGGTCTATCGACACGGCGCGCGCGCGCGCGCTGCCCGGGGTCTACGCGGTCGTCACCGGGGCCGACCTGCCGCGTGTGAAGTTCGGCATCCTGCCGGTGTCGCAGGACGAAGAAGCCCTGTGCAACGACAAGGTGCGCATGGTCGGGGACCCGGTCGCGGCGGTCGCGGCCGTCGACGAGGAGACCGCGGAGCGGGCCTGCCGGCTGATCGACGTGGACTACGAGCCGCTCCCGGCGCTCATGTCCATCTTCGACTCGCTCGCCCATCCCGAGATCCGGATTCACGACTATGGCGACGGGCCCAACGTTCACAAGAACGTCGCGCTTCAGTTCGGCGACGTCGACCCTGCCTTCGCGCGCGCCGACCTGGTTCGTGAGGACGTCTTCTTCTTCGAGGGCAGCAATCACCTGCCGATGGAGCAGCACGCGGCGGTCGCTCAGTGGGGATCGGACGGCAAGCTCACCCTCTGGTCCTCCACGCAGACGCCGCACTACGTCCACCGGATCCTGGCCACGGTCCTCGCGGTCCCGGCCGCGCACGTGCGCGTCATCGCGACGCCGGTCGGCGGCGGCTTCGGTGGCAAGACCGATCCTTTCGCCCATGAGATCGTGGCCTGCCAGCTCTCGAAGCTCACCGGCCGGCCGGTCAAGATCACCCTGACGCGCGAGGAGGTCTTCTACACGCACCGCGGACGCCACCCCGTGCTGATGTGGATCAAGACGGGGTTCACGCGGCACGGCGACATCACCGGCTGCCATCTCCGCACGTGGCTCGACGGGGGCGCCTACGGCTCGTACGGAGTCGCCTCCACGTTCTACACGGGCGTGATCAACCCGGTGACCTACAAGATTCCGGTCTACAAGTTCGAGGCGGCGCGCATCTTCACCAACAAGCCGCCGTGCGGACCCAAGCGCGGCCACGGCACGCCCCAGCCTCGCTTCGCCCTCGAATGCCAGATCGATAAGGCCGCCGAGCAGCTCGGGCTCGATCCGGCCGCGCTCCGGCGGCGGATCGTCGCCGAGCCGTTCACCAAGACCGCGAACCACCTGACGGTCACGACCATCGGCCTCGGCGAGTGCATCGACAAGGTCG
>QHSM01000679.1 GCA_003221595.1 Candidatus Rokuibacteriota bacterium
CCCCCGAGTTCGCCGAGGGCTGGAACAAGCGTGCGACCGTCCGCTACATCGCCGAGAACTACGAGGGCTCGATCGACGACTGCGAGGAGACGCTCCGGCGCAATCCCAACCACTTCGGCGCGCTGTCGGGGCAGGGGCTCTGCTACATAGCCATCGGCCGCCACCGCGAGGCGGCCGTGATGTTCCGGCGCGCCCTCGTCGTGCATCCTCGGCTCCGCGGCGCGCGACACAACCTCGGCGTGGCGATGGGCGAAGCGGTTCGCGGCAACGGCCACTAGTCCCTCCATCTCGCCGGCACGGCTACCCCGTCGTTCCCGAGTGTCCGGTCCTTAGGTCGGGGGAGGTCCACGACCAAGGTCCGATGGCATACGGCCTCGGGATCGGCTGATGATCCTCTTTGCCGCGGCAAGTCGGCGCCCAGACCCACGTGACGCACGTGACGCCCCCGCGCAGGATGCAGGGCGAAGTGAACCCCACCGGGAACTAGGGTTTTTCGGTACCCACGAGGAGGAAATGCGATGAGAAGAGGGTTGCTCGTTCTGGTCGCGCTGTTCGCCACCGCGGTGCTCATGGCCTCACCGGCGGCCGCGCAGCCGAAGCCGAACATCGTCGTCATCATGGGTGATGACATCGGCATGTGGAACATCGGCGCCTACCACCGCGGCCTGCTGGCGGGCCGGACGCCGAACCTCGACCGGATTGCCGCCGAGGGCATGATCTTCACCGACTACTACGCCGAGGCGAGCTGCACGGCCGGTCGTGCGAACTTCATCACTGGCGAATTGCCGATCCGCACCGGCATGACCACGGTCGGCCAGGCCGGCGCCACGGTCGGCCTGCCGGCAGAAGCGCCGACCATCGCAACCGCGCTCAAGGCGCTGGGCTACGCCACCGGCCAGTTCGGCAAGAACCACTTGGGCGACCGCAACGAGTTCCTGCCCACGGTGCACGGGTTCGACGAGTTCTTCGGCTATCTCTATCATTTGGATGCGATGGAAGATCCCTGCCATCCCAACTACCCGCAGGACCTCAGGCCGAAGGTCGGTCCGCGCAACATGCTCCACTCGTTTGCGACCAGCGTTGACGATGCCACCGTGGACCCGCGCTGGGGCAAGGTCGGCAAGCAGAAGATCACGGACGCGGGTGAGCTGTGCCCGAAGCGCATGGAAACCGTGGACGACGAAATCCGCGACAAGGCCCTGAGCTTTCTCGATAAGGCCAAGGCCGACGGCAAGCCGTTCTTTCTGTGGCTCAATCCGACTCGCATGCACATCGTCACGCACCTGTCGCCGAAGTACCAGGCGATGCGCAACTCCCAGAACGGCTGGTCGATCCATGAAGCCGGCATGGCGCAGCTGGACGACGACATCGGCATCGTGATGAAGAAGCTCAAGGACCTGGGGGTGGACGACAACACCATCGTCATCTTCACCACCGACAACGGTACCGAGGTCTTCACCTGGCCGGACGGCGGGCAGACCCCGTTTGCGCAGAGCAAAGGCACGATCATGGAAGGCGGCTTCCGTGCGCCGGCCATCATTCGTTGGCCAGGCAGAGTGCCTGCCGGCAAGGTGGAGAACGGCATCATCTCCGGCATGGACTGGTTCCCGACCTTTCTGGCCGCTGCCGGCAATCCGAACATCGTCGAAGAGCTCAAGAAAGGAAAGGAACTTGGCGGCACCACCTATAAGGTCCATCTCGACGGCTACAACCAGATGGACATGATCACTGGCAAGGGGCCGTCGAATCGGCACGAGATTTTTTACTTCGGCGAAAGCGCGCTCGGCGCCGTGCGGATCGACGACTTCAAGTATCGTTTTATCGATCAGCCTGGCGGCTGGCTAGGCGACAAGACCCACGCTGACGTGCCCTATCTGACCAATCTTCGGCTCGATCCTTTCGAGCGTACGGGCTGGCCGGCGAACGGGACGAAAGATGGGTCGCAGAATTACTTCAGTTGGTTCCAGTATGAGTTCTGGCGCTTCGTGTTTGTCC
>QHSM01000054.1 GCA_003221595.1 Candidatus Rokuibacteriota bacterium
CGAGGAAGAGGTGGCTCAGGGAGGCGAGCCCGCCCGGGAAGTATTCGTCGAGCCCCCGGACGAGGTCGGCGACGCTCCGGCGCGCGCAGCGCCCGAGCAGATCGGCCTTCATCACGTCGTAGGAAGTCTGGTCCCGCCAGGGGCCGATGCCGCAGGAGAAGTCGTGACCGCCGAAGTGGAGCATCGCGTACACGGCATCGCGCGTCTCGCCCGTCATCTCGGCACTGACCCGGACGTGCCCCACGCGCAGGGACGTGCCGTCCGACACCTCGCGCGCCTCGTCGAGCCGGCGCACGCGGTAGGCGTAGATGCGCGCGTCGGCATCAGGCGGCTCGCGGAATCCGGCGATCGCGTAATGCGCCACGACCCGGCTCGGGGTGACGATGGTGGGCCGCACGAGGCGGCGATACACCTCGGCGCCGTCGCGAAGCTCCGCGATGTTGCTGGGCGCCGCCGCCAGCCGCTCGATGAAAGCCTCCTCGAGGCGGCCGCCGCCGAGGTCGTCGAGGTACTGGAGCGTCATCGCCGCGTACCGGAGGATCTGCACCGGCTCGAGCGCCGAGATCTCGTCGAAGAACCAGCCGCAGGAGGTGTACATGAGCAGACGATTACGCTGGAGCTCGAGGAGGCGCCGGGCCTCGACGCGCCCGGCCGCGTCGAGCGGAGCGCGCGCGTGCGCGGCGAAGAACGCCCCGAGCCGCTCCTCGCTCCGGTCGAGCACGACCGCGAGGTAGGCGTCGCGCGCCGCCCACGGGTCCTTGAGACAGGCGGACGCGCGCGCCTCGAAGAACGGATCGATCTGGTCGCGGAGCCAGTCGACGGCCTCACGCAAGGGCGCGCGCCAGCGCTGGTGCCGGTCGGCGCGGACGGCACAGCCGCAGTCGCTCCGCCAGCGCTCGACCCCGTGGGCGCAGCTCCACGACGTGCGCTCGCGGATCTCGACCTCGTGGGTGGGCGGGTGCGCCGCGAGGAACGCGCCGTAGTTGGTGAGCGTGGCGGTTCCGGCGGCCTCGACTTGCTGGACGGCGGCGGCGAGCGCCATCTCGCCGAAGCGCCGGTGGTGACCGTAGGTCTCGCCGTCGGTGGCGCAATGGACGAGCTGCGGCCAGGCGCGCTGGTCGGAGAAGGCCGCCTCGAGCCAGGCGACGACGTGCTCGGCGCGGTCGAGGAGGCTCTCGAACGCGATCGCGCGCGAGATCGGACCGTCGTAGAAGAAGATCGCCAGGGACAGCCCGCGCGGGCCGCGCCAGAGATACGCGCGGCTCGGATCGATCGCGTCGACGGCCTCCCACGCCGCGGCGCCGAGCGGCCGCAGGCGCGCCGCCTGGTGCGGCGCCAGGATCGTGAACCTCACGCCGGCCTCCGCGAGCACCTCGAGCGACTCGTTGTCCACCGCCGTCTCGGGCAGCCAGAGCCCCTCCGGCTCGCGGCCGAAGCGCGCGCGGAAGTCGTCGAGCCCCCAGCGCACCTGGGTGACCTTGTCGCGCCGGCTCGCCAGCGGCATGATCATGTGGTTGTAGACCTGCGCGATGGCGTTGCCGTGACCGTCGCGCGCCGCCACGCTCGCCCGATCGGCCTCGACGATCTTCGCGTACACGTCCGGCCGCTCGCGGGCCAGCCACGCGCAGAGGGTCGGGCCCACGTTGAAGGAGATCTTCTCGAAGTTGTTGACGATGTCGAGGACCTTGTTGTCCTTGTCGACGCGTCGGGCCGCGGTGTTCGGCGCGTAGCACTCGGCGGTTACCCGGTCGTTCCAGTCGTGGTGCGGGGACGCCGAGTCCTGCACTTCGACCGATTCGAGCCAGGGGTTCTCGCGGGGCGGCTGGTAGAAGTGGCCGTGGATGACGATCGCGCGGTTCAAAACTCGTCGAGGCCCCGGAGGAACTCGCGGCGCCCGCCGCGCGGCACCACCACCAGCCCCGAGGCGTCGACGTGGTAGCGCTGGCGGTCGGCGGCGAGATCGAAGCCGATCTCCGCGTCGGCCGGGATGATGTTGAACCGATCGATGATGGCGCGGCGCAGGTGGGCGCCCTTGCCGACGCTGGTGTGGTCCATGACGATCGAGTCCTCGATCACGGCGCCCTCGTTGACCCACACCGACCGGCCGAGGATCGAATTGCGGATCGTCGCGCGCTTGACGAACGAGCTCTCGCCCACCTGGGCGTTGTCGACGTCGCCGCCCACGAAGCGCGCCGCGGGGCCGGCGTGGTGCGCGCTACGGATCGGCCACAGGCGGTTGTCGAGGTCGAAACGCGGGGACTCGCCCAGGAGGTCCATATGCGCCTCCCAGTAGCTCGCGATGGTGCCGACGTCGCGCCAGTACGCGAGCTCCTCGTACGGCTTCACGCCCGGCACCTCGTTCTTCTGGAAGTCGTAGGAGTAGACGCGCCCGGACGGCACCATCTCGGGAATGATCGAGCGGCCGAAGTCGTGGTCGGTGGAGCGCCGGGCGTCGGCGACCAGCGCGTCGACCAGCGGCTGGCGCGAGAAGATGTAGTTGCCCATCGAGACGAGCGCGCGCCGGGGATCGTCCGGGAGCGGCGTCGGCTTCGCCGGCTTCTCGTCGAAGCGCACGACCCGCCCGGTGTGATCGACGCCGAGCACGCCGAATTGCGGGGCGTCCTCGATCGGCACGGGCCGGGCGGCGATGGTCGCGTCGGCGCCCGCCTCCTGATGAAAGGCGAGCATCTGGTTCACGTCCATCCGGTAGACGTGGTCGGAGCCGAAGACGGCGACGACGTCGGCGCTGAAGTCGTCGATCAGGTTCAGGTTCTGGAGGACCGCGTCCGCGGTGCCCCGGTACCACGCCGCGCCGACCCGCATCTGCGGGGGGACGACCGTGACGAAGAAGTCCGGCAGCATCCCGCTGGTGCGCCACGCCAGGCGCAGGTGCTCGATCAGCGACTGGGCCTTGTACTGGACGAGGACGTAGAGCGACGGCATGTCCGAGTTCACGAAGTTCGAGAGCACGAAGTCGACCAGGCGGTGGCGGCCCCCGAAGGGCACCGCCGACTTCGAGCGCTCGCGGGTGAGCGGCTGCAGGCGCTCGCCACGGCCGCCGGCCATGATCATCGCGAGCACGCGCGCACGCCGCGGCATCGGTCCTACTGGGGCGCCGGCGCGCCCAGACCCCACGCCGGGTCGAGGTCCGGAAAGCAGAAATCGTCGCGCTCGAGCCGGCGGAGCGACTCCGCCGCATCGGACGAGAGCGGATCGCCCGCCTCGAGCGCGCGGGCCATCTCGCACAGGCGCTTGAAGTCGGCATAGTGCTCGGCCACGCGCCGCTCGGCGTAGTCGGACGCGGTGCCCGTCGTGATCAGGAACTGCCAGTCGGACGACTGGAGCAGCAGGAGCTCGCGGGCCGCCTGCGTCAGCACGCGCCGGAGCTCCGGCGCGCTGCGGCTGGTGAGGCCGGTGAGGTGACCGACCCACTCGGCTTCGGCGCTGTAAACCCGGTCCCACGTCCACTCGGTGTCGCGGTTGAGCCACACGCGGTGGTCGCCGCCCTCGCCCCAGGAGCCCTCCGGCAGCCCGAGCGTCGCCCGCGGCGGCACCGCCTCGAGCGCCTCGCCCAGCGTCATGCACGGCAGCCCGGCGCGCGCCATTCCCCGCGCGACGTGCTCGAGCCAGCGCGGCCCCTCGAACCACCAGTGGCCGAACAGCTCCGAGTCGTACGGCGAGCACACGAGGGCGGGGCCGTCGCCCCTCGCCCGGGCCAGGGTGTCCGCGACCAGCTCGACGAAGTGGCTGGCCTGCCGTCCGGCCTTCTGGGCCGCGACGTCGGGGTCGTACACCGCCTTGGTGCCGAGGTCGCCCTGGTTGTCGGTGATCCGCCAGAATCTGAGGCCGCCCGGGAAGTGCTTCTTGTGGAACTCGAGGTACGCGAACTCACCGGGGTAGCCGTGCTCACGGCTCCACACCTGGACGGTGCTCCGCGGATCGCGGAAGAACGCCACCGCCTGACCGGTGCCGCCGCGCGAGGCAACCCGGTAAGGCGCGTAGGGCGACCGCGCCTCGGCGGACGGCGTGGCCGCCACCGGCTCGCCCCAGCGGCCTTCCTTCAGGGGGATGTAATCTCGATAGAGGAACATCGGTTGGCCCGCGGCGACCAGGTGGGAGTCGGCGACGAAGTACTCGAGGCCGTGGACCGCCAGCATCTCCTCGATGCCCGGCCGCATGCGCCGCTCGCGGCCACTGTCGCGGCCGGTCGGGGGGGTCCATTCGTAACGAGGCCGATAGGCGCATTCCGGCAGCCAGATGCCGCGGGGGGCCCGCCCGAAGTGGCGGCGGTGCGTCTCGACCGCGGTGCGCAGCTGCAGGTGGATCGACTCGTCGCGCGCCAGGAGCGGCAGGTAGCCGTGCGTCGCCGCGCAGGTGATGATCTCCACGTGGCCGGCCCGCTGGAGGTCGGCGAACGTGCCGGGGATGTCCCCGCCGATCCGCCGGTGCATCTCCCACATGCGCTCGAAGAATTCCTCCCAGAAGTGGGTCAGGCGTACGATTTCCTTCTGGCCCTCGCGGGTGAAGTGCTCGCGCGATTCGGCGCACGCGCGCCGGGCGTTGTCATGGTAAAAGGATAATTCCTTCTGGAATTCGGGAGAGGCGAGTTGCTCGGTCAGCACCGGCGAGAGATTGATCGTCCATTTGGGCGAGATCCCATCCGCGACCAGACGGTGGGCTGTCTCCAGGAGGGGCAGGTAGCACTCGAAGGCCGCCTCGCACAGCCAGTCGCTACCGTGGGGCCAGCGGCCGTGATTGACCACCATTGGGAGATGAGTGTGCAGCACGAGGGCGAACGGTGATGCCATGGGGCCTTCATTGGACCGTATGACCGCGCTGGGTGCAAGCTTTCTCCCCGGCGGCGTCACATTCCGGGTCTGGGCGCCCCACTGTCGGTCGGTGGACGTGATCGTGGACGGCCGCGCCGTCGAAGCGCTCGTGCAGCGCGAGGGCGGAGTGTTCGAGGGCAGGCTCGACGGGGTCGCGGAGGGCGCCCGGTACAAGTTTCGGCTCGACGGCACCCGCTACCGGCCGGATCCCACGTCGCGCTACCAGCCCGAGGGAATCCACGGCCCTTCCGTCGTCGTCGATCCGAGCCGCTTCATCTGGACCGACGGGGAATTCGCCGGTCACGCGCCGGGTGAGCTCGTCTTCTACGAGATCCACGTCGGCGCCTTCACCCCCGCCGGGACCTTCGAGGCCGTCGTCCCCCACCTGGCGCGGCTCGCGGATCTCGGCGTCACCGCGCTCCAGCTGATGCCGATCGCCGAGTTTCCGGGGTCGCGCGACTGGGGCTACGACGGCGTGCACCTGTTCGCGCCCCACTCCACGTACGGGGGACCGCGCGGCCTGCGGCGCCTCGTCGACGCGTGCCACGCGCGCGGCCTTTCGGTGTTTCTCGACGTCGTGTACAACCACCTCGGGCCGGAGGGGAACTACCTCGCCGAGTACGGTCCGTACTTCACGGACCGCCACACGACGCCCTGGGGTGAGGCGGTGAACTTCGACGGCCCGGGCTGCGAGGGCGCGCGGCGCCACGTGACCGACAACGGGCGCATGTGGGTGAGCGAGTTCCACATCGACGGCTTCCGTCTCGACGCGGTCCACGCCATCCACGATACGAGCCCGGTCCACATCCTCACCGAGTTCGCCGACGCCGTCCGGGGCGAGGCCGCGCGCGTCGGCCGGCGCGTCCACGTGGTCGCCGAGTCGCACGACAACGACCGGCGGCTCGTGCTGCCCACGAGCGAGGGCGGGCTCGGCCTCGACGCCGTCTGGTCGGACGACTTTCACCACGCAATCCATCGCACGCTGACCGGCGAGACGGCGGGCTACTACCGCGACTTCGCCGGCGACCACCACCACCTCGCGCGCGCGATCGCGCAGGGATTCGCCTTTCAGGGTGAGCCGGCCGAGTACTGGGGTGGGCCGCGCGGCACTCCGAGCGCCGACCTTCCGGGCGACCGCTTCGTGATCTACCTGCAGAACCACGACCAGGTCGGTAACCGCCCGCAAGGCGAACGGCTCGGCGTGCTCGTGCCCTTCGAGGCGGTGAAGCTCGCAGCCGGCCTGCTCTTCGTGACTCCGGCAGTCCCGCTCATCTTCATGGGCGAGGAGTACGGCGAGACGGCGCGCTTTCAATTCTTCACGTCGTTCCTCGACAGGGATCTCGCCGAGGCGGTGCGCCGCGGCCGGGCGGAGGACCTCGCCCGATTCGCGTGGCGCTCGAGCTCGACCTCCGATCCCAACGCGCCCAACACGTTCGTCAGCTCGCGGCTCAATCATTCGCTCGCCGGGGCGCCGCGCCATCGTGGCCTTCGCGAGTACTACCGGCACTGGCTGATGCTGCGCCGGACGCACCCCGCGCTGGGCGCGGAGGGCAAGGAGCTGACGCGGGTGACGCAGGACGCGGCCGGCACCGTGCTCACCGTGATCCGGGCGGTGCCGGGCGGCGACGAGGTGAGGCTGGTCGCGAACCTCACGCCGAAGACGCAGGTGCTGACCCTCGACGCTCCGGCGTGGCGCGTGCTGCTCGACAGCGACGCGGAGATGTTCGGCGGGACGGGTACCGCCGAGGCGCTGGCGCCCTACCAGTGCTTGCTGTACGAGGCGAGGCGGTGATCGACCTTGTCGACCAGGTTCTCGCCCTCGATCCCGGCCATCGCGACATCGCCGCGTTCTCTGATCCCGGCGCAGCGCTCGGCGCCGCGCGGGCGCTGCGCCGAGCGCGCCGCGTCCTGATCGTCACCGGCTTCACCGTGGAGCCGGACATGCCCGAGACCGACGGCCCGCCCGGCGCCGCGGTGCTGGGCCGCGCGCTGCGGCGGCTCGGCGCCCGCGTCACGCACGTCACCGACCCGACCAACGTGCCGCTCGTCGAGGCGGCGTTGAAGACGCTCGACGAGCCGGCGGGCGTGGTCGTCTATCCGGCTGAGGTCGGCGGCGCCGCGCGATTGCTCGCCGCCGAAACACCGACGCATCTCGTGGCGATCGAGCGCCCCGGCCGGAACCGCGCGGGGGACTACCTGAACATGCGCGGCGACTCGGTCGCCGCGTGGAACGCGCCCATGGACGAGCTGTTTGTTTGTAGCGGGGTCCTTGAGGCCGGCTCGAACCGAGGGTGGCCTGGGAAAGGTGCACGCCGGCTCCGGGTCCGCGGACAACCCGCGCGTCCTGGCAAGAGCGTAACCCGCCCGATCACGGTGGGCATCGGCGACGGCGGGAACGAGATCGGTATGGGGAAGGTGCGGTCGCGGCTCGCCCGGCTCGACGCGCTGCGCCGGCGGATCGCCTGCGTGGTACCCGTCGACCATCTGGTCGTCGCCGGTGTGTCGAACTGGGGCAGCTACGGCGTCGTCGCCGCGCTCGGCCGGCTCACCGGCCTCGACCTTCTTCACACGCCGGAGATCGAGCGACGGCTCATCCAGGCGTGCGTGTCGGCGGGCGCCTGCGACGGGGTGACGCGGCGGCGCGAGCCGACGGTAGACAGCCTCGCCGCCGACACGCATGCGGCCGTCGTCGACCTTCTTCGATTGGCGTCTCGTTCCGGTATGATGGGAGGCGGCCGCAGCGGGAGACGAAGACGATCATGACGATCCACGAAGAGTACCGCGCCAGGCACCCCCGGTCCGCCGCGCTCTGGGAGCGGGCCCGGCGCTCGATTCCGGGCGGCATCACCCACGACATCCGCCACCTTGCGCCGTTTCCGACCTACGTCGAGCGCGCCGCGGGGACGCGCAAGTGGGACGTCGACGGCAACGAGTACATCGACTACTGGATGGGGCATGGCGCGCTCTTCCTCGGCCACTGTCACCCCGCGGTCGTCAAGGCCGTGCAGGATCAGGTGGCGCGCGGCACGCACATGGGCGCCTGTCACGAGCTGGAGGTGCGCTGGGCCGAGCTGGTCACGCGGCTGATCCCGTGCGCCGAGCTGGTGCGGTTCACCATGTCGGGCACCGAGGCGACGCACCTCGCCATGCGCGTGGCGCGGGCCTACACGGGCCGCTCGAAGATCGTGAAGTTCGCAGGCCACTTCCACGGCTGGCACGACGGCGCGGTGGCCGGCGTGAACCCGCCCTACGAGGTGCCCATGTCCGCCGGCGTCCCCGGCTCGACCCTCGATCAGCTCGCGATCTGCCCGCCCAATGACATCAAGGCTGTCCAGATCGCGCTCGAGCACGGCGACGTCGCCGCGGTCATCCTGGAGCCGGCGGGCGGCCAGTCGGGCACGACGCCGACGATTCCGGGCTACCTCCAGGAGCTGCGCGCGCTGACGACGCGTCACGGCGTCGTGCTGATCTTCGACGAGGTCATCACGGGCTTCCGGTATTCGCCCGGCGGCGCCCAGGCGTACTTCGGCGTCACCCCCGACCTCACCACGCTCGCCAAGATCGTCGCCGGCGGCCTGCCGGGGGGCGCCCTGTGCGGCAAGCGCCCGCTGATGTCGCTGCTCGCGTTCCGAGGCGATCCCGACTGGGATCGGAGCCAGCGGGTGGCGCACGCCGGCACGTTCAACGCGAACCCGACCTGCGCCGCCGCCGCCATCGCGACGCTCGAGCTGTGCTCGGACGCGTCGCTGCAGGTGCGCGCCAACAAGGCGGGCGAGGAGCTGCGGCGCGGCCTCACCGAGGCGATGAGGCGCGCGGCCGTGCCCGGCACCTGCTACGGCGAGGCCTCGATCGTCCACGTCTCGTTCGAGGGCAAGCCGGGCCTCGCCGGCCCGGACCGGCCGCGGCGCTCGAGCCTCTATCACCTCCTGCGCTGCGCGCTCTTGAACAACGGCGTCGATTGCTCGATGAACCACGGCTGGATCTCGGCGGTCCACAGCGACGGGGATCTCGAGCGCACGGTGCAGGCGTACGAGCGGGCCTTCCAGGCGATGGTCGCCGAGGGCG
>QHSM01000680.1 GCA_003221595.1 Candidatus Rokuibacteriota bacterium
GCATCCGACCCGACCTCGCCCCCTTGGGAGGCAAGCATGTAAGGGTCCGGCCCGTCGTCGATCCGTCACCTCAAACGGTCGTTCACCGCCAACGATCCAGAACGCTGACGGAGGACATCCATGAGTCGAGTCAGAGGAGCGCTCGTTCTCTTCGTGTCCCTCCTCGTTTCGCTCAACGTGCTCGTCGGCGGCCGAGCCGAGGCCGCCCCCGAAGGGCAGATGACCTGGGCCGTTCACATTTCGCTCGCCCCGACCTGGTTCGATCCCGCCGAGACTTCCGGGATCATCACGCCGTTCATGGTGCTCTACGCACTGCACGACGCCGTACTGAAGCCCATGCCGGGCAATCCCATGGCGCCGAGCCTCGCCGAGGCGTGGAGCGCGTCTCCGGACGGGCTCTCCTATGAGTTCACCCTGCGGAAAGGCGTCCAGTTCCACAATGGCGATCCGGTCACCGCTGACGACGTGAAGTTCTCGTTCGAGCGGTACCGGGGCACGTCCTACAAGATGCTCAGAGAGAGGGTCTCCGCGGTCGAGATTCCCGAGCCCGGGCGTGTCCGCTTTCGCCTCAAGCAGCCCTGGCCCGATTTCATGACGTTCTATGGGACCGCGACCGGGGCCGCGTGGATCGTGCCCAAGAAGTACGTCGAGAAGGTCGGGGACGAGGGCTTCAAGAAGGCGCCGATCGGCGCCGGCCCGTACCGGTTCGTCTCGTTCACGCCGGGTGTCGAGCTTGTCCTGGAGGCCTTCGAGCAATACTGGCGGAAGGTGCCGAACGTGAAGCGGCTCGTCCTGAGGGCCATCCCGGACGAAGCCACGCGTCTGGCCGCGCTGAAGCGAGGAGAGGTGGACATTGCGTATGCGATCCGCGGCGCGATGGCCGAGGAGCTACAGCGAACCCCGGGGCTGACGCTGAAGCCGAACGTGGGTCAGGCCACGCAGTGGGTGTACTTCCCCGAGCAGTGGGACCCGAAATCGCCGTGGCACGACCGGCGCGTGCGCCTCGCCGTCAACCACGCCATCGACCGGCCGGCGATCAACCGGGCCGAGACGCTCGGATTCTCCAGGCTCACCTGGAACATCGTCCCCCCGAGCTTCGAGTTCTTCTGGCAGCCCCCCGGATACCCGTACGATCCAGCCCGGGCCCGGCAGCTCCTGGCCGAGGCCGGCTACCCCAAGGGCTTCGACGCCCCAGAATTCTTCTGCGACGCCGCCTCGGTCATCGCCGAGCCGATCGTCAACTATCTCAACGCCATCGGTATACGGGCGAAGCTCCGACCCATCGAGCGGGCGGCCTTCTTCAGAGGGTACGCCGAGAGAAAATACCGAGGCCTCATCCAGGGCGGCAGCGGCGCATTCGGGAACGCCGCCACGCGGATCGAAGCCTTCGTGGCTTCTGGCGGCACCTACGCGCATGGTGGATATCCCGACATCGACGGGCTTTTCCGCGAACAAGCTGCGGAGACCGACCGCGCCCGACGCGAGGCAACGCTGCAGCGCATCCAGCAGCTCATCCACGAGAAGGTGATGTTCGCACCGATGTGGCTGCTCGCCGGCCTCAGCGGACGAGGGCCGCGGGTGGAGGAGTCTGGGATCGGCGTCATCCCCGGGTACGCGTTCTCCGCGCCGTACGAGGACGTGAAATTGAAAGCCAAATGAGGAAATCGGATCATCCGAAAGGTGCGTGACGGCGCCACACGCGCTACTCGATGACCTGATCCGCCCGCAGGAGCAGCGACTGTGGGATCGTTAGCCCGAGCGCCTTCGCCGTCTTCAGGTTGATGACAAGCTCGAACTTCGTGGGCTGCTCGACTGGGAGATCGGCGGGCTTGGCGCCCTTCAAGATTCTGGCTGCATAGCCACCCGTACGCCGGGCGAGATCTTTCGTATCTACACCGTAGGACATTAGGCCGCCACCCTCGTGCAGGCCTTAGATCTTTTGGCCACACTAGCGATCCCCGATGCTGCGAAGGACATCGGAATACAGGACGTCCGTGCTTTCCTCAGTATTCTCGTCTCAAGCGCAATCTCGATATCCTATCTCCTTCGATCAGAGAGAGTTCGCGCCACGTTTGTGAATGACCACGGGGCCCCGCCGTAGTCATTTCTGTGTATCCAAACGTAGCCATTGACGAGTCTCTCTCGCCCGCTTTCGGTCCCACCAAGGTCGAGCTACTTGCAGGGCTTCTCCTGTTTACACGCCGTGATTCGCCACGTGTGGCCGACATCGCCCCCGTCCCAACCGGGAAAGGGCCAGTCCGCGACGATCTTGGGGTCCACGATGACCTCGATGAACATGTCGAACAAGGGGATGGTCTCGAAGTTCTCGAACTTGTAGTTGCCGATCTTGCGCAGCTGAGCATCCCTGGCCTTCGCATCGGTGATCTGCAGGAGGTCTTCCCACATCTTGTAGATCTCATCGGTCTGAAAGATGTGTCCGATACCCTTACCGACGTTGAAGACAGCGAGCTGAGGCTCAACCGCCTTCTTCGAGGGCGGAACGGCCCAGAGGTATCCACTGGCTTCGCGCTTCTGCAACTTGGGGCGAACGGCAGCAACCCAGTCGGCCTCTATCAGCTCTATCTCGATGCCCACCTCGCGCAGCTGATTGGCCACGGCTTCCATCACCGCGACCATTTCCGGGGCGCCGGCGAAGGGATAGAGCCAGGCCTTGGCCTTGAAGCCCTTGGGGTACCCGGCGTCCGCGAGCAGCCGTTTCGCCGCGGCCGGGTCATAGCCATACATCGCGGGGAACCGCTTCTCCCAGGTGGGGTCCCAGCCCTCCAGGTCCGGGTAGAAGCCATGCACGTACATGGGGTTCGCCCGCCCCTTGTACAACACCTTGAGCAGCTCGTTCCGGTTGATCGCTTTGTTCATGGCCTGCCGCACTTTGACGTTCGCCCAGGGAAGCTTCGGGTCCAATTTGCCCGTGGTGCCACCGTACTCCGTGTAGCGCCCCGTGGCCTTGTCCTCGGTGCCGAAGTAGAGCCCGCCGAAATTGATCTGCATCTGCTGCGCGGTCCCTCGGCTCCGGACGAGCTTGTAGCCTTTCCCGACCAACTCGTCGGTGAGGTCCTTGTTGACCTCGGTGAGGTGGGTTTCGCCCGCGATCAGCTGCGCAAAGCGCGTTGCTTCTTCGATGGTCCACGTCATCTTGATCTCTTTCCAGTCCACCACACCCTGCTTCCAGTGGGGGGTTGGCGCCCGCTCGTACAGGACATACCGGCTCAGCTGTCGCTCTTTGAAGATGTACGGTCCGGTCCCCGCCGGCTTGCGCTCGTAACCCATCTCTCCTTCTGCGTCCCACTGCTTCTTGCTGAAGATCATGACGTTCGAAGCGCTCGAGTAGTAAAAGGGCATGTCCAGACACACGACCTTGCAGTGCATGGTGATCTCGTGGGCGTTGACCACCTCGATCTTCTGGACTTGGCAGATGCCGGCCCGGTAGCCACTGACCGGTAGGTCTTTCCGGCCAGGGTAGTTCGGGTCACACCAGAGGGCATGGGCGTGGACCACATCCTGGGCCGTGAACTCGCCGTACCCATGATGGAATTGCACACCCTTGTGCAGCTTCACCCTCCACGACCGTCCATTGGGGCCCAGCGTCCAGCTATCCGCCAGCCAGGGTTTGTACTGACCCGTCTCGGCGTCGACCTCAACGAGCCACTCGAGCATGGGGTCGTGTTGAATATTGTGGTCGGCCGTCCCATTGATCCAGGGGCGCACATAATCCAGATACGGTGTGATGAGGCCCATCACCAGGCGGTCGACCTTGGGCTTCCCCGTGGGCGCCTGCGCCACCGCCGGGAAGGCCACTAGGAGCAGGATTGGCAGCAGCAGACCGAAGCGCAGCGCTCTAACCTTTCGAAGGCGTTCTCGATCCATCGCCTGGCACCCCCGTTGTCTGGGTTGAAGCCCCTCGCCCGCGGAATGCGGCAACGCTGGGACAGGCACGCTCCAATGTCAAG
>QHSM01000681.1:0-1923 GCA_003221595.1 Candidatus Rokuibacteriota bacterium
ATGACGTCGCGCTGCTCCGAGACTACCTGCAGGTCGTCGTTGACACACCACGCGTAGACGAAAAAGGTCACCAGCAGCAGCACGACGTCGTCGCTCTCGCTGAAGGCCATTTTCAGCGCACCGCGGAAGTCTCGCGGGATGGGCAATGTCGCGACGACTCGATCGCGCAGGTGCTCCCACTCCGGCCCGGTGGCGGGATCGCTGCCCGTGAACCAGGGAGCGCCTCCCTTGATGAACAGGTAGACGGACGACTGCCGTGCCGTCGAACCGAGGAGACACGAGGCAAAGCCGGGCAGATTGAACGGCGCCTCCGGAGCGACCCATCGCCGCATGGCCGGCGGAGCGCCGCCAAACGTCAGCGGGGCCTGGCCGTCTGGACCGCGTGGGTCGGGGACGATGCCGCCGTCGGCGGCCCACCGCAGGAAGTCGCCTGCCTCGACCAGTTCCATGAAGTTACGCCTGTCGCGCCCAGGGGCTGCCGGAGGCGATCATCAGAATCCCGATGCCGGCGAAGACGGCCGATACGAGCAGCGTGAAAAGCCTCATCAGATAGTCAGCCAATTGATGCTCGGCGCTGCCGGAGGACCTCGTACACCGCGATTGCCACGCTCGTCGACAGATTGAGTGACCGGACGAGCGGCGACAGAATCGGCATCGCGACAAGGCGATCACGATATCGCTCGAGAAGCTCGGCCGGTAACCCGTCGGTTTCGCGCCCGAAGACCAAGACGACACCATTCGACGCACCCAGTGGCGCGTCCCAGACGAGTCGCGTCGCCTTCGGCGAGAAGAAGTACGGCTCGCCGAGCGTCGGGAGCTCGTGCTCGAACGCATCCCAGCTCGGCCACACCCGCAGGTCGAGGTGCTCCCAGTAGTCGAGGCCGGCGCGCTTGACCTCGCGGTCGGCGAGCGAAAAGCCGAGTGGCTCGATGAGATGCAGCGTGGCACCGGTGGCGAGGCAGGTACGGCCGGCGTTCCCGGTGTTCCAGTGAATCTCCGGATGCACGAGCACGACGTGGGTTGCCAATGGTCCGATGGGTTCGATCAAGGCAGCACCCGCTGGCGCAGGGTTAGGTGTCTTCCTCATCACTCAGCAGCTGCTCGAGGCGACGGCCGTAGTTGTTGAGAAAGTCTCGCGTCACGCCATAGTGCTCCGTGTCTTCGTATCGGATCTCGGCGAGACCAGTGCCATCGAACTGGATGATCCGGGCGTTCGGATACGCGAGCAGGATCGGGGAGTGCGTCGCAATCACGAACTGCGAAGACGCCTGGACAAGGTGATGGATGGCCCGGAGCGCAGCCATCTGGCGACTTGGCGACAAGGCGGCCTCGGGCTCATCGAGCAGATAGATACCGTTGCCGCGTAGCTTGTTGAGGAGCAATGCCATGAACGACTCACCGTGCGAGCGCTCGTGGAGCGAGCGATTCCCATAACTCGCCAAATAGCCAACCTGGTCCATGTAGGTCGCGACATTAAAAAAGCTTTCCGCGCGGAGGAAGTACCCGTCCGATGTCTTCGGCGTGCCGCGGGCGATGCGCAGCGCGTTGTGCAAGGGCGAGACCGAGTGAGTCGTTTGGAACTGGACGTTCTTGGTGCCACCCTCCGGACCGAAGCCCAAGGCGACGGCGATTGCTTCGAGCACCGTGGACTTTCCCGAACCATTCTCGCCCACGAAGAACGTCACGTTAGGGTGAAATCTGATCTTCGGGAGATCGCGGACTGAAGGGATGTTGAACGGGTACGCCTGGGAGTCGATCACGACATCGGGCAGGAAAGAGACGCTGATGAGGTATGGGCGCTTGCGAGGAGGCATGTCTCGGTTACGGCAACGCCTCGTTAGCCCGCAGCCTTGCCAAATGCGGTCTCCAGATCTTGCTGCAACGTGTGGGGTGTGCGCGGAACACCTCGATGTCGCGACTCGA
>QHSM01000681.1:2026-3885 GCA_003221595.1 Candidatus Rokuibacteriota bacterium
GGCCGCCGCGGTGCCGAGTGACGACGAGATGAGGAAAAGAAGCACCGCAGTCGCAGACCGGATAGCCATGACAGCTCGAGTCGTCGGTAGACTCATTCGGCGATAACAATCCTGTTGCCTTCGGGGTCCGCGACCATGCTCTCGTAGTATCCGTCGCCCGTCCGTCTTGGCCCGTCGAGAAGCGGGAAGCCGTCGCCCTGCAGTCGTTTTGTCAAGGCGTCGACGGCGGCCGGAGAGCCCAGCTCCACACCCAGGTGCGCGTACCCGATGAGCTCGCGCGAACTCTGTGAGTCGGGGATTCTTTGAATATCCGGTCGGTGCATGAGCTCCAGCCGCCCGCCTCCAGGAAACGTCAGGAAATACGAAGTAAACCTCTTGCGTTCATTCTCATATTTCCGGTTCGACCGCGCGTCGAAGTACTTCTCGTAGAAGGTGCGCATCAGCTCGATGTCCACGACCCAGATAGCCACATGGTCAAGCTTCATTGTGCTCACCTGTCAGACCAGACGGTGGAAAGTCTGGGACGTCATCGACATACGCGCGCCTCACGGCCCAGGTAGCCCGCGGGCGTCTCGCCCGTCGGGTTCACTTGGAGGTTGGAGCGATATCTTTCGACATCGGGTACACGCCCCGCACAGAGCTCACGGATGGTCGGGGGAACACTACTACCCCTTTGGCTGCAGGAGATCCCACATATTGCCGTACAGATCTGTGAACACGGCAACAGTGCCGTATGATTCTTGCCTGGGAGGCCGAACAAACTCAACGCCTCTGGCCTTGTAGCGCTCGTAGTCGCGCCAGAAATCATCGGTGTGCAGAAACAGGAAGACTCGCCCTCCTGTTTGCGCGCCAATTCGGGATACCTGTTCAGCCGACGATGCCCTTGCCAACAGGAGCCGCGACTCAGTCGCCCCCGGCGGAGAGACAACCACCCAGCGTTTTGACTGCTCTGGAACGTAGGTGTCTTCGACAAGCTCGAAACCGAGCTTGCCAACAAAGAACTCCAATGCCTCATCGTAATCGCCCACCACGAGCGAGACGAGACCGAGGGATTGCTTCATGTGTCTACCAGAACCATTGTTGATCGTCGGCGCCGAGCCGGGCCTCGGTTCCCTACCGGCCAATGACACGCATGAGGAGTCGCGGCACGAACAGCGCGAGCATGACCGCGGCCGTGATGATTAGCAGCATGAGAATCGTCGCGCGCACTCTGTGGCGCGCCACCAACCTGGTCGGATCTGGCGTGGCCCGGCTCCAGGACGGTGGGATGAGTCCTCGTGACTTCGCTTCGAACTCGCGAACGTAACCCTGGGCCAAGTACTCCGCTTCGGCAAGGCGCCAATGCCAACGATCCGCATGGCCGGACATGTACGTTCCGGTCGGAGAGTCGATAACCCAGTAATCGCCGTTCGCAAGTTCCAGAACGCAGAGGCACTTCACGCTATCCGCGACACGCTTGAACAGCCAATACGCCTCCGGTGTCCTCAACTTCTCGCTCGCATGTCCCATCGGTTCCGCCACTGCATCAGGCCCGCCTAACGTCGGCGATCAGCGGCCGGGCCGGCGTCGTTCGCGAAAACACACCAAGTGATTTGTCCGGTCCGCTGCATCGCCATTGTTAGGCGGCACCTTCGTTTGCAGAGCCATTGATCGGCCCCGGAAGGGCGCCGGCCGAGGCGATAAGATTCTCGTGAGCCGTCCATACCAATCCTCGCCAGGTGCCCAAGCGATCACCGTAGACGGCGAAGTCGCGTGAAGCATCGCGGCTTAGCCCCAGCCGCCTCATTACCGCTTGCGAACGTATGTTCTGAGCGTCAGTGTAAGCCAATACCTCTATCAGTTTTACCCGCCGGAAGACG
>QHSM01000055.1 GCA_003221595.1 Candidatus Rokuibacteriota bacterium
GTACGAGCCGTATGGGCTCATGATGCGCCGCGGGGACAACGCCTTCCAGGCGCAGGTCAACCGGGCGCTCTCCGCGCTCTACCGCTCGAGCGCGATCGTGCCCATCTACGAGCGATGGTTCGGATCCTACACGTCGGTGCCGCCGCTGGTGAACGCGCTTTACCTGCTGCACAGCTGGCCCGAATGATCTCGGGGGGTAGCGCGCCGGGGGTGTCGTGATGCGGAGCGGTTGCTGTGCGGTAATGGCGGCGCTCGCGTTCCTGATCGCCGCGCCCTCTCTGGCCAGCGGCGAAACCCTCGGAGAAGCGTTCCGCCGCGTCAACCCGTCGGTCGTGGTCATTCGCTCTCGCGGCCAGGAGGTGACCGCCGAGGGTATCGCGCGGTTCAAGGAGATCGGCTCCGGAGTGCTGATCTCGTCCGACGGGAAGGTCGCCACCGCCGCGCACGTCGTCCACTCGATGGAAGACATCACGGTCGAGTTCCTCGGCGAAGAGCCCGTCCCCGCACGGGTGATCGCCTCGGAGCCGCGGGCCGACATTTCCATCATCCAGGCTTCGGTGGTGCCCCCGCGTGCCCTGGTGGCGAAGCTGGCCGACTCCGACCCGGTACGCGTCGGCGATGCCGTCTTCATTGTCGGAGCGCCCTACGGCCTGGCCCACTCGCTGAGCGCGGGGATCATCAGCGCGCGGTGGGAGCCCGACACGGTCACCCGGGACTTCCCGCTCGCCGAGTTCTTCCAGACCGACGCCGTCATCAACACGGGCAACTCCGGCGGCCCGATGTTCGCCCGGTCGGGCGAGCTCATCGGGATCGTCAGTCACAACATCACCAAGTCGGGGGGCAGCGAAGGGCTCGGGTTCGTCGTGACGGCGAATACCGTGAAGAAGCTGCTGATCGACAGCACGCGCCGGTGGTATGGGCTGGATGTCTTGCTAGTCACCGGAGCCATGGCCGAGACGCTCAAGGTGCCGCAGGCGGGCGGATTCCTGGTCAAGCAGGTGGCGAAGGATTCGGTGGCGGCCCGCCTGGGTCTTCGGGGAGGGGATCGACTGGGGATCGTGGAGGGTCAGCAGATCGTCGTCGGCGGCGACATTCTGCTCTCGGTCCAGGGAATGCCGCTTGCGTCCAGCGCCGACATGGTCAAGGTCATCAAGGTGCTCGAGACCCTCAAGTCCGGTGACACGCTGCGAGTGAGCGTCCTGCGCAACGAGAAGCCGCTGGAGCTCTCGATGAAGTGGACCGGCTGGTAGCGCGCCGGCTCACCGACTTTCGTCCAATCCCCGCAATCGAGGCAATGATCGCTGCGTTACCACAGGAGCAGCCCCATGCGATGCACGCTCATGACCACGCTCGGCCTCGTCGTCTTTGCGGGAACAGCGATGGCGCAGCCTTCGCTGCCCGTGACATTCCGGGCCAGAACGGTGGCCAGTCCGGAAGGCGCGAGCATTTTCGTCCGCTCCGGCGGCTCCGGGCCCGCCGTCGTGCTTCTTCATGGCTACGCCGAAACGAGCGATTCCTGGGGGCCGCTGGCGACCGCCCTGGCGAAGAGCTACACCGTCGTGGTGCCAGACCTGCGCGGGATAGGGCGTTCGTCTCGTCCGGCCGGAGGCTACGACAAGAAGACGCAGGCCGCGGATATCCGAGCGGTGGTCACGGCGCTCGGATACGACCGGACGTCGGTCGTGTCGCACGACATCGGCATCATGGTCGCCTATGCGTACGCGGCGCGTTATCCCGGCAAGGTCGAGCGGCTCGTCGTCATGGACGCGCCGCTCCCAGGCGTCGGCCCCTGGGATGACATCGTGCGTCATCCGGCGCTGTGGCACTTTTCCGTTCGGGGTCCCGACGCCGAGCGTCTCGTCCGCGGGCGCGAGCGCATCTATCTGGACCGCATCTGGAATGCCTTCACGGGCGATCCCGGCAAGCCCGATCAAGCCACGCGCGCGTACTACGCCGCGCAGTACGCGCGGCCCGGCGCGATGCGGGCCGGGTTCGCGCAGTTTGCCGCGTTCTCGCAGGATGCCGAGGACAATCGGGTCTTCCAGCGCGCGAAGCTCACCATGCCCGTTCTGGCCATCGGCGGGGAGAAGTCGTTCGGCGCGATACAGGCGGTCGTCATGCGGAGCGTCGCCACCGACGTGCGCGAGGCGGTAGTGCCCGGTGCCGGCCACTGGTTGATGGAGGAGCGCCCGGCAGCGACCGTCGCCCTGATCGAGGGGTTCCTCATGGATCAGACCCCGCCTGGCGCAGCTGCGGTCCGCCCGGTCGACGAGCGGCGCGTCACGCCCAATGAATTCAAGTTTTCCGAAGGTGGCGGGCCCGGCACGGGTACTTCGGGAGTCTCGGGGATCCGAACCGTCGTGCTGAAGGGAGACCCGGATCGCGCGGGTCTCTACACGATCATGCTGCAGGTCCCAGCCCACACGCGCATTGCCCCACATGACCACCAGGACGACCGGGTCGCGACGGTGATCGCGGGGACCTGGTTTCTCGGCTACGGGGCGGCGTTCGACGCCACCGAGCTGAAGGCGCTCCCGCCTGGGAGCTTCTATACCGAGCCGGCCAACCGCACACATTTCGCCGAGACTCGCGAGGAACCCGTGATCATCCAGATCACCGGGATTGGACCCTCGTCGACTTGGTATGTCGATCCGGCGACCGATCCGCGCCGTGGTCCGCGATGATGCTCCGTCACCGACGCTCAGTCAGCTCCTTCGACCCGACGACTGGACGGCGTCCAAGGATCCGAAGCCGCTCGCGCGAACCTTCGGCTTCTTGGTGACGGAAGAGGGCCTTCGAGAGGTCGCCGGCTACGCGGACGGCATCGGGCCCTGGAAGCGGCGGGCAGGGCTCGGACTGCCGGGACTAGCCCGCGAGCGGCACGGCGGCGGGCGGGGCGGCCGGAGCCGCCCCGCGCCGTTCCGCCGCCGATTCGCCTCCTACTGGCTGCCGAACAGATTCTGGGGGATGCCCGCCGCCGCGAAGATGTGGTCGCGCGAGGCCTCGAGCTGACGGCGCAGGCTCGGCAGATCGACGTCGAGCAGCTGTCCCTTCCACTTGCGCACCTTGCCAGCGACGATCACCGTCTCGACGTTGGTGCGGTCCATCAGCGAGACGACCGCGCCCGGCACCTGGTTGAGCGGCGCCACGTTGATCGCTTCGGCGTTGAGGATGATGACGTCGGCTTCCTTGTCCCGTGTGAGCGAGCCGGTCTTGCGGTCGAGCCCCAGGTCTTTCGCGCCGTTGATGGTGGCGTAGCGCAGCACGTCGCGCGTCGTGAGCAGGTTCGGCGTGCCGGGCGCGAACGGCGCCACGGGCCACGGGTTCAGCGGATTCGGCGGAAGCCCCGTGTCGAGAATCATCTGGTTCACGAGCGCCCGCTGCACGTTCATCATCGACCGCATCTGGGTGAAGAAGTCCGCCGTCATCGTGACTTCCACGTCCGAGCTCAGCGACGGCTCGATACCCAGCTTCTGGGTCTTGAGGATCGGCGGCATGCCGTGCCGCATGTTCATTTCGATCGGCACGGCGATCGAAACAGCAGCGCCGACGTCCTTGACCTTCTGCCACGCCATGTCGGACATCCCGGTCACGTGAATGAAGAGGTTGTCGGGACCCATCGCGATGTTGGCGCCGGCCGTGCCCCCGGTGCCCAGGGCCAGCTGGTCGAAGATCGGGCGAATCCCGAACGGCGAGAGGATGTGCGCCGCAATCTGGAGATGGAGGTCGCGCCCGATCTGCCAGGACTGCGTGTAGGTCTCGGGGCCGAGGTAGACCTCGCCGCCCATGATCATGTGGACGAGCTGATTGCTCGAGTTGAACCACTGCCGCTTGATGCGCCGCGCGTCCTGCGGATACTGGTTGCCGGCGACGCCGCCCGCGCTCTCGAAGTAGCCGAAGGCGGCGCGGCGCCCCGTATCGAAGAGCGCCTGGATGGCGGCGTCCGAATGCTGGGGAGAGTGATGGATCTGCGAGATGTCGTGCACGGTGGTGACGCCGTCGTCGAGCTGGCTGAGCCCGCCGAACAGCTCGCTGATGTACACGTCTTCCGGGCGGTACACGGGCGCGAACTTGAGCAGGATGAATTCGTAGTACGTGGTGCTCCCGCTCGGCGTATTCGACCCATCGTTGATGAGGATCCCGTCGGCGAGGAAGCTGCGCAGCGCCGTCTCGAACTGGTGGTGGTGCGTGTCGATGAAGCCGGGCATGACGATGCGGCCGCGGGCGTCGATCACGTCGGCGTTGCCCGCGTTCAGATTGGGTCCGACCGCCAGGATCTTCTTGCCCTCGACCAGCACGTCGGCCTGGGGGAAATCGCCGACCGTCGGATCCATCGACATCACGGCGCCGCCGCGGATGATGTAGCGCCGGCCGGGCCGGCCGGTGTCCGCCGGCGCATCCCCGCCGTTCGCGGCGGCCGGGCGCGGTGCGAACAGATCGGTGCCGGCGGCGGCCGCAGCGGCGCCGGTCGCGGCCGTCGCTTTCAGGAAATCGCGCCGTGAGCTGGAATGGGTCTGCGGTGTTCCTGCATCGCATTTCTTGCACATGGGCGTTCCTCCGCGTCGAGGCATTCACAGGGCACAGCGCAAGCAACGGGATGGTTCTCCGATACAGCGCGGATCACGAGGCTGTCAAGGAGATTTGCCATGTCTAGCGCCAGGACGTGGGGAACGGATGCGCCGGAACGCGCCCGCACCTTTCCGTGCGACGCGCATCTGCCGAACGCGCCGGCCGCCTACTTCCGCGGGATCAGCGTGCGAGCCAAGCGCCGAGTCAGGCGCCCGGCCGCCATGCGGCGGGCGAGACACCCATGAGGCGCTTGAACGCGCGGCTGAACGCGGCCTCCGACTCATACCCGACCTCTTCGGCGATGGCCGGGCTCCCGAGCCTTCACTCCACCATGCACCTCTATCCGATCAACGGCGCCGCCCACCGCGTCGCGAAGGGCGACACCGCGTGGAGCTTCCGGGACGCCAACTTCGCCGAGGTGATCGTGGGCGTCGATCCCGATCCGGCGAACAACTCCGGGCTCATCAAGTGGGCCCGCGACTACTGGTCGGCGCTGCACCCGCTTTCGGCGGGCGGCGGCTACGTCAACATGATGATGGACGAGGGCGAGGACACCGTGAAGGCCGCATACCGCGACAACTACCCGCGGCTGGCGGCGATCAAGAAGGCGGTCGACCCGGGCAATCTCTTCCGGATCAACCAGAACATCAAGCCGGCCTGAGGCCGAGGCTCGGCGCGCGCTAGCGAGAGCCGGCGCTTCTCCCCTTGAGTCGAACCTCTTCGTACGGAGCCGACCAGGGATACGGGTCGATCAGGAGGAGCGCCGGCTCGGCGACGCGCGGGCCGATGCCGCTGGGCCAGATGAATTCGTAGAGCGGGCCGAAGCGCACGCGATCATAGAGAAGCTGCTGGATCTTGTGCAGCATCGCCTCGCGCTTCTTGCGGTCCGTTTCGCGCATCTGCTGCTTGAAGAGCGTCTCGACGTCGGCGTCGGCGCCGCGCGCGTAGGCCCCCTCGCTCTGCACCACCTCGGCGAGGCGTGTCGAGGCGTTGCCGAAGTTGGCGAGCGTGCACATGCAGATGCCGCTGAGCTTCTTGCCCGTCCACGCCGTCTGGAAGGCGGCGCGCTCCATCGTGCGCACCTTCATCCGGATGCCCACCGCACTGAGATAGTTGACGATCGTCTCCCCGGCCGACCAGTAGGGCGGGAAGGGATAGAAGTCGCCGCCGTCGAAGCCGCTCGCGTAGCCGGCCTCGGCGAGCAGCTGCTTGGCCTTCACCGGGTCGTAGGCGTAGGCCGGCAGCGCCAGGGTGAACTCGAACGAGCGCGGGACCATGCTGCCGGTCGGCCGCGAGGCGCCGAGGGTCTCGGCCTCGATGAGCCCGCGGCGATCGATCGCGTGGTTGGCGGCCAGCCGCACGCGACGGTCGGACCACGGCGACTTCGGGTCCCACTGATCGAAGAAATCGAGGTAGTGCACACCGATCGCACCGGAGAAGCCGAGCCGCAGGGTCGGATCGCGCTTCAGCTCCAGCGCGGAGGGGGCGTCCAGCATGTACGAGATGTCGACCTCGCCGTTCTTCAGCATCGCCGCCCGCGTGGTGGGGTCGGGCACGGTCTTCAGCACCAGCCGCTTCACCGACGGCACCTTGCGCCAGTAGCCCTCGAAGGCTTCCAGGACGAGCTCGACACCCGGCGTGTAGCTCACGAACTTGTAGGGACCGAGCCCGACCGGATGTTTCTTGAAGCCGTCGTCACCGACCTTCTCCACGTACTTCCGCGGCACGATCCAGCCGGCGCCGGTCAAGACCGTGCCGTAGTACGCCATGAAGTCGGGAAAGGGCTCGTGCAGATGAAAGCGCACCCGCGCGGGCCCGACCACCTCGACCTCGCGCACCCGGTCCTTGAGGGCCTTACCCGCCTTGGAGCGCTGGAAGCTGAACTGCACGTCGTCGGCGGTGAAGGCGTCGCCGTTGTGGAACCGGAGCCCCTCGCGCAGCTTGAACTCGTAGACGCGCTGATCGGCGCTCACCGTCCACGATTCGGCCAGGCTCGGCGTCATGAGGTTGCCGGGCATCGGCTTCACGAGCGCGTCGTGCATGGCGTAGAGGATCCAGAAGGGCGTGAGATTCCCGGCGCTCACCTCGCCCGGATCGAACCAGGCCGGGGCCAGCGTCACGTAGAGCGCCCAGCGCATCTCGCCGTCCGGCTTCTCCGCCGCCGGCCGCTGCTGGGCCGCGGCCGGGCCGGCGAGGGCGAGCATCATCAAGGCGGTAATCACGAGCCGTGTCATGGTTGTCTCCTCAGTCGCATTGCGCAGTATGACGGGTTACCATCACCCCGGACAAGGGCCCAACACTCAGGAGGGGAGACGATGAACGAGAACAGCCAGGACTTCAATTGCCTTACCGGGATCCGGGTGGTCGACTTCACCCAGTTCGAAGCGGGGACGTCCTGCACCGAGGCGCTGGCCTGGCTGGGCGCCGACGTGGTGAAGATCGAGAATCCAAAGACCGGCGACCCTGGCCGCCGGCTGCGGCCCGGCAAGCCCGACGACGACCCATGGTATTTCCACATGTTCAACGCCAACAAGCGGTCACTGGCGATCAACCTCAAGGCGCCGCGCGGGGTCGCGATCGTCAAGGAGCTTCTGAAGAAGGCCGACATCACGGTCGAGAACATGGCGCCGGGAACCATCGACCGCCTGGGGCTCGGCTACGACGAGGTGAAGAAACTGAATCCGAGAATCATCTTCTGCTCGATCCAGGGGTTCGGTACCGGCAGCAAGTACGAGAGCGGCCTCGCCTTCGACATGATCGCGCAGGCGGCCGGCGGCACGATCAGTGTCACCGGCGAGCCCGACCGGCCGCCGGTCAAGCCCGGCCCGAGCTTCGGCGACACCGGCACCGGCATGCTGATGACGGCGACCATCCTGGCCGCGCTCCTCGAGCGGGGGCGGACCGGCCAGGGCAGGCGGCTGCAGGTCGCGATGCAGGACGCGATGATCCACTACATGCGCACCTGCTTCGCCACCCAGGCGCGCACCGGGAAGCCGGCGCCGCGCCGCGGCGGGAAGTCCAGCGCCGGCACCAATTCACCCTCGGGGCTCTATCAGTGCAAACCTCTCGGCTCCAACGACTGGGTCTACATCACCACGAGCCGCGGCAACCCCGAGCACTGGGGACGGTTGATGCGGCTGATCGGGCGCGAGGAGCTGATCGATGACCCGCGCTTCGCCACCGGCGCCGCCCGGGTCCAGCACGAGGCTGAGGTCGACGCGATCGTCACCGAGTGGACGCGCAAGCACACCAAGGAAGAGGCGATGACGCTGGTCAGCGGCGTCGGCGTCCCGGCCGGCGCGGTCTTCGACACGATGGAGCTGCACAACGACCCGACCTTCGAGAAGCGCGGCATCATGCAGGTGATGGAGCACCCGAACGGGCCGTTCAAGATGCCGACCTGGCCGGTGCGGGTCGACGGCAAGACGGCGCGGATCAAGCCGTCGCCGGGCCTGGGTCAGCACAACGCCGAAGTGCTGAGCACCTG
>QHSM01000682.1 GCA_003221595.1 Candidatus Rokuibacteriota bacterium
CATCCGCCACTTCAGCTTCCGGTCGAGGATGTGCCGCCACTCCGCGCCCAGCGCGCGCCGGTCCGCGTCCTCCGCGTCGTGCCAGCGCCCGACCTCCTCGAGCAGCGTCCACTCCGTCAGATGGAGGTACGGATGGAGCTCCTTGCGGAGATCGAAGGGGAACGCGATGCGCATCGTGTCGCGGAAGATCTCCTTGAGGTGGAGGTCGATGCCGCGCGTGGTCCGATGGTAGTAGACGTTCGTGTACATGTAGAAGCGGGCGTTCAA
>QHSM01000683.1 GCA_003221595.1 Candidatus Rokuibacteriota bacterium
TCAGGTAGCAGATCCACTCCGGATCGATCGACTCGCCCGCGTCGAAGGCGCCGTTCGGGCTCCGCCGGAGGCTCCGCAGGAGGTCGGCCAGCTCCTCGCGAATGATGCGCTGGCCGAGCAGCTCGTGGGTCAGGTCGTAGTCCACCAGGAAGTTGTCGTCGAAGAAGTGGCCGAACGGGCCGTGGCCGACGTCGTGGAGGAGCCCCGCGGTCCGCAGGAGCTCCTCGATCAGCGCGGCCGACGGCGCGGCCGCGAAGGTTGCCCGGAGCGAGGGATAGAGGTGCCGGGCGAGCCGGCCGGCCAGGTGCATCGCGCCGAGCGAGTGCTGGAAGCGGCTGTGCTCGGCCGCCGGGTACACCCAGCGCGCCGACTGCAGCTGCGGCACGCGGCGCAGCCGCTGCACCCACGCGGTGTCGATCAGGTCTTGCTCGGTCGCCTCGCCGGGAATCCCGCCCGGTCGCGTGTAGAGAATGTACTGATGGATCGGGTCGGCGATGAGGCCTCGGCCCTGATACGGATCTTCGGCGCCCTTCATCGAGGAGAGTCTACCCCACCGGCCCGGTGCGAACCTCCGGACTGATCAACCGGGTCGCCGGGGACGTCGCGGGGCTACCGCACCGGATAGAGGCGGTGGCGGTCGACCGAGGGGACGGCGATGATGTGCACCTGCTTGTCGCGTTCGATGGCGAGCTCGATCAGGTCGCCGGCGCGCCGCGACCAGAGCTGCTCGTAGAATTCCTCCTGCGAGGCGACGGCCACGCCGTTGACCCTGAGGATGCGATCACCCTGCCGGAACCCGGCCCGCGACGCCGGCCCCACCGGCGAGGTCTCGCTGACCACGAGGCCGTCGGCCACCGCGACGGTGTAGAGTCCGAGCCACGGCCGCGGCGGCCGGCTCGCGATGCGGCCGGACGCGATCAGCTCGTCCTTCACCGGCACGAACTTCTCGATGGGCACGGCCAGGTTCACGTGCGGCGGCTCGCCGAGCCGGAGCGAGGCGATGCCGACGACCTCACCGCGCTCGTTGACGACGGCGCTGCCGCCCCACTGCGGGCTCGCCGGCGCCACGATGATCGCCCGGTCCAGCATGTACTCCCAGTACGCCGAGAAGCGCCGGACCGCGTGCACGGCGCCCGAGACCTGGACGAGATCGTTGTCCTCGTCGACGCCGATGGTGCCGGTTCTGGCCCCGGCGGCGACCGCGCGCGAGTCGCCGAGCGTCGCGGCCGGCCACGGGCCGGCCCCCTCGAGCTTCACGACGCCGAGGCCGGTGTCGAGATCGAGGCCGACCACGCGCGCCGGCACGGTGCGGCCGTCGCGCCCCCGCGCCTCGATCGCCACCGCGTCCAGCAGCAAGTAGCTCACGGTGACCACGTAGCCTCGCTGATCGAAGATCACGCCGCTGCCGAAGCGGCGGCTGCCGAGCCGCGCGGAGGACGTGGCCTTCTCGGCGTTGCGCACGCGCAGCGCGACGACCGAGGGCTCGACGCGCCTGACGAACGACGGCAAGGCCGAGACTTCCTTGGGATGCAAGCGCGGCTCGGGCGCGGACCCCGGCGCGCCGGGGGCGAGCGTCGGCAGCAGGAGGAGAGACGCCAGCATCGGCGTCACGATTCGCTTCATGGGACCTTCTCCTATCCCTTGCCGCACTCCCGGTCAGCGGTGGCCGTACTGCTTTTCGTAATACGCGCGGAACTCGCCCGACTTGAGCGGGCGCCACCACGCTTCGTGCTCGCGATACCA
>QHSM01000684.1 GCA_003221595.1 Candidatus Rokuibacteriota bacterium
CGACACGCAGACCAAGCCCGAGAACGGCCGCGTCGAAGCCGAGCGCCTCGTCAACCAGGGCGCTCGGATGCTCCTGGGGTCGTTCGACTCGGGGAGCACCAACGCCATGGTGTCGGTGGCCCAGCAGAAGCGCGTGCCGTTCCTGATCGACATCGCGGCGGCCGATCCCATCACCGCGAACGTCGCCAAGTCGGTCAAGGAAGGCCAGCAGAAGGTCCAGTACGTCTACCGGAACTTTCCGACCGGCTCGGGCTTTGGGCGCCGGGCGGTCCAGTACTTCGACGAGATCTTCAAGGAGGCGCACGCGTCGCCGAAGCGCGTCGTCCTGATGTACTGCAACGATCTCTTCGGTCAGAACCAGGCGCGCGGATTCCAGGCGGCCCACAAGGCGGCCAATCCGTCGTGGGAGATCGTCGAGGCCATTCCGTGGCCGGAGCCGCCGTCCGACCTCGCGACCGAGGTCTCCAAGGCGAAGGCGGCGAAGCCCGACGTGATCGCGCCGATCACCCGGCCCGCGTCGGCCTTGCTCCTCTTTCCCGAGATTCGCAAGCAGCGGATCGAGATGATGGGCGTCGTCGGCCCGGGCAGTCCCGGGCTCTACGAGGCGGGTCAGCTGGCCGCGCTCAAGGAAGACCTCGAGTACGTGCTGACGAGCGTGCCGTGGGCGAACTTCAAGAACCCCAGGACCAACGCCGTCGGCGACGACTACCGCAAGCGGTCGGGCGGCCGGACCTTCGACACCAACTCCGGGTACTCCTACGATGCCGTGCTCGTCGTCGCCGACGTCCTCGAGCGCGCGGCGAGCCTCGCCGATCCCGACGCCATCGTCGACGCGATGAGGGCGACGAGCTTCACCGGCGGGCTCATGCAGTACGCGGGTCCGGTGACGTTCAACGAGCTCGGGGATAACCCCAACGCCATCCCGACGATGATCCAGATTCTCGGCCAGAAGCCGGTCGCCGTCTGGCCAAAGGACGCCGCGCTTCAGAAGTTCGTCTTCCCACGGCCTCGCGCGTAGCTCGCCCCAGGGTGGCGGGCGTGGGCGGCCGGGAGGGGTCGGGGTCGACCGGACCACGCGGCGCGCGTTCGCTGCTCCGCGGTGGCTGGGCTCCATCCGGGCGCGCGACTCCCGTCGTGCGGTCGACGGGAACGGGTCCTGTCGACCCCGGCCCCTCCCGGCCGCCCACGCCCGCCACCCTGGATCGGCCTGTCCGTCGCGCCCGCCCGCCACGACGAATTCTGGGGTGGGCGTGGATCTGACGCTCGTTCTGCAGGGATTGGTCAGCGGGCTACTCTTCGGTGGGGTGTACAGCCTCATGGCGGTGGGCCTCACGCTGATCTTCGGCGTGATGCGCGTCGTGAACTTCGCCCACGGCGACATGATGGTGTGGGGCATGTACCTCGCGTACCTGCTGGCCTCGCGGGCCGGCATCGATCCATACCTCGGCTTCGTCCTCTGCGCCGCGGCCCTGTTCGTGCTCGGTCTCCTCGTGCAGCGGGGCCTCGTCGACCGGATCATCGCGGCGCCTCACGAGATGCAGATTCTGCTGATGCTCGGGGTCGCGCTGGTGCTCGAGAACGTGGCGCTGGTGGCGTTCGGCCCGGAGCCGACGCGTGTCCGGTCGTCCCTCGGCGCCGCGACGTTGTGGCTCGGGCCCGTCTTCGTCGACGTCGCCCGGCTCGTGACCTTCGCCGTCGCGGTCGCGCTCACGGTCGCCCTCTCGGTGTTTCTCTACCGGACCGATGCCGGCCGGATGATCCGGGCCGTGGCCGACAAC
>QHSM01000685.1 GCA_003221595.1 Candidatus Rokuibacteriota bacterium
TCCTCAAGCCCTCCCTCAAGCAGCTGATGAGCTTCTCGCTGCTCGTGCTGATCCTCCTCGCGCGCCCGGCCGGCCTCTTCGGCAGGCGGACGCTATGAGGTGGGCGGCCGTCGCGGCGCTGGCGGTGCTGCTCGCGCTTCCGGCAGTCCTGAGCTCGTACGCGCTCACCATCTTCATCCTGATCTTCTTCTACGGGTTCCTCGGGCAGGCGTGGAACATCGTGGGGGGCTACGCCGGCCAGCTCTCGGC
>QHSM01000686.1 GCA_003221595.1 Candidatus Rokuibacteriota bacterium
CTTGAGGCGGATGCGGCTGGCCTCCCCGTCGGGACGCAGGCGCTCGCCGTGGACCATCTTCCTGGCCGCCTGCAGCTCCTCGGCGAAGCGCTGATGGCCGCGCATGAAGCCTTCCATCTCCGCCGGCTGCGGGGGCGGTGCCGCCTTGTCCGAATTGATGAGCAGCATGTAGCGCATGTAAAGCCTCCTCCGGGTGAAAGTCAGAGCCCCGGGGCCCTGCCGCGGGCCCGGCGACCCTCATGCATACGACGCCGGTGACCCGTCGAAATCGACAGTCACGCGGCGGCTCTCGATCGGCTAGGATACCCGCCATGGCGATCGGCGCCGTCGACCGGATCCGCATCACGACCGTCGTCGACAACTACATCGATAACCTTCGCCAGGACAGCGCGGTGGCCCGCCGGTACACCGCGTTCGTGGCCGGCAAGATGCCGGACCTGCGCGCCGAGCACGGCCTCGCTCACTTCGTGGAGGCCACCCGGGGCGGCGAGCGCTTCACCATGGCCCTCGACTTCGGCCTCACCGCGGAGACGCTGAACCACAATTTCCGCGAGCTGGCGCTCGATCCGGCGTCGATCGACGCCCTCGGCCTCTCCCACGGTCACCGCGACCACTGGGGCGGATTGACCGGCTTCCTGCACGCGTGGCGGCGGCGCCTCCGACGCGAGCTGACCTTCTACGGCGGCGTCGATCACTTCCGTGCCCGCTGGCAGCAGCGCGGCGAGCGCCGGGTGTACACAGGCCGGCTCTCCCGCGACGAGATCGAGCGCTACGAGATCGCGGTGGAGACGGTGGAAAAGCCCCGGCCGATCGTCGAGGGCGTGTGGCTGTCGGGCGAGATGCACGCGGCCGAGGCGTGGGAGACCATCCCGTCGAATCTCCGGGTGGAGGAGGCCGGCGAGCTGATCCAGGACACGTTCATCGGGGAGCAGACGCTGGTCGCCAACGTGCGCGACCGCGGCCTGGTGGTGGTCACGTCCTGCTCCCACCGCGGCATCGTCGGCATCTGCCGGAACGCCGTGCGCATCACCGGCGTTCCCCGGGTTCACGCCGTCATCGGCGGGTTCCACCTGAGCGGCCTCGACGAGGCGCGCATCTCACGGGTGGTCGACGCCTTCGCCGAGCTCGGCGTCGAGCACGTGGTCCCGCAGCACTGCACCGGCATCGAGGCGATCTGCGCCGTCGCCCAGCGGCTGCCCGGGCGATTCACGGCGAGCTCGGTCGGCACTACCTTCGAGTTCGCGGCGCCGGCCTGATGGTTCACGCCTAACCGAACTGACATGGAGGAACGACGATGAGCGAGCAGAAGCAGCTTTTCAGCACGAGCCTGGCCAAGGACGCGGTCTACAAGACCGGTCTGCGCAGCTTCATGGAGTACCGCGATCTCGGCATCGACCACGCGACGCACGGGCAGTTCCGTGCCCACGAGCACACCTTCACCGCGGGCGACTGCGTGCTGCAGCCCCCGGCCATCGTGCACAACGAGCTCGACTGCTCCGACGACCTCGAGGTGCTCGAGATCTACTCGCCGGCCGTGCACGAGACGGTGGTGGTCGGCCGGGTGCCCGAGGCTGCCGCGGCGGCGCGCTGACATGCCGAAGATGTGGCGGGTGTACAGCGGCCCCGACGGGAAGTCCCATCTCGCCGAGGTGCCGATGGCCATGAAGCCCTTCTCCGACGTCGAGGGCGCTCACGGCGAGGGCACGCCGATGCAATCGGTGAGCGGCATCTCGTTTCGCGTCTCGCCGCCCGGCTACGAGCTCAGCTGGCACTGCGCGCCACGGCGGCAATACTCGATCTCGCTGTCGGGCCAGGTCGAGATCGAGGTGGGCGACGGCACGAAGGCGCGGGTCGGCGCCGGCGACATCGTGCTGGCCGAGGACCTGACGGGCCAGGGGCACATCACGCGCGTGGTCGGGGACCAGCCCCGGTACTACGCGCTGGTGCCCCTCGCCGACCGCTAGTTACCGCCGGCGATCTTCGCGGTCTCGCCGGTCAGCCGCACGATGTGCAGTCCCGTGTTGGCCCGATCGGCGAGGTAGACGAATCCGCGCTCGTCGGCCTCGACGTTGTTGGTCTGGATCGCGACCTTACAGCTTCGCGCCGCCCCGTCACCCACGCACCGCTCCGCCGTGCGCTCGGTCGTCGCCGGAATGTACGACGCCACGTCGCGCGGCGCGTAAGGGTTGCGGATGTCGACCGCGCGGACGCCCGCGTTGAAGTAGGCGATGAACACGAGCTTCTTGTAGAAGATCGGCGCGAACGACTCGCTGCTCGAGTGCGGGCCGAAGCGTCCGCCGCGGCGGCAGAA
>QHSM01000056.1 GCA_003221595.1 Candidatus Rokuibacteriota bacterium
CATCCCGAACGTCTCGTGATGCGATGGGACCAGACACAGATCGGCCGCGCGATAGTAGTCCGGCAGGGCCGACTGGAGCTTGGGGCCCTGGAAGTCGACCCACGCGCCCACGCCGAGTGTGTCGGCCAGCGCGCGCAGGCGCGTCCGCTCGTCGTCGCGTCCCTGGTCGCGGTCTCCGCCCACGATGACCAGGCGCACGTCGGCACGCGCGAGCCCGTCGGCCTTCAGGCGTGCCAGGGCCTGCAGGAGCACCTCCAGCCCCTTGACGGGCGCGGGGCGGCCGACGAAGAGCAGCACCCACTCGGCGTCGAGACCCAGGCGCGCTCGCGCCGCCGCCGCGCTGCCGGGGCTGAAGAGATCGACGTCGACCCCGCAGGGAACGGTGCGGACCCGATCGTCGGCCGCGCCGCAGTACCACGCGAGCTCGGCGCGCTCCAGCGACGTTGCCGCCACGATGCGATCGGCGAGCCCGGCAACCCTGGCCTCGGCATCCAGCCTTACCTGGGGAACCCATTCGCTCGGGTCGTCGGCCAGGGCGTTCTTGACGACGCCGAGCGTGTGAAACATCTGGACGACCGGAGTCCTGCCCCAGCGTCGGGCGAGCTCGATGGCCGCCAGCCCCGACAGCCAGTAGTGACCGTGAAGAAGGGCGTAGCCGCCGGGGATCCGGCGCTGGAACGCCTCCACGCCGTCGATGAACGCGGCGAGCTCGGCCACGATCTCGACCGGCGGCATCGGTCGTTGCGGGCCGGCCTCGATGTGCACCACGCGCGCGCCGGGGCCCAGCGGGACGACCGCGGGAACGCCGGGGGTCTGACTGCGCGTGAAGACGTCGACGGCGAGACCCAGCCGACCGAGATGCCGCGCCACTTCCCGGAGGTAGACGTTCATGCCACCCGTCTCCTTGCCGCCGAGGGCCGCGAGGGGACAGGTGTGCACGGAGATCAGGCCGATCCGCGGCGGGCGCATGCTCAGAGGCTCGCCACCGTCGCCGCGGCGGCTTCGCGCAGGCGCTCGAGGACGGAGAGCAGCGCGATCGAATCGGCACAGGACCGGCGCGGCGCGGCCTCGCCCCGCACGACGGCGTGGAAGTGATCGAGCATCAGGCGGTAGGGGTCCGCTCCGCCGGCGACGATCTCTTCGAGGCGCCCGCTCCGGTGACGGAGCGTGATCGTCACGTCGTCGGGTCCGGGTGTGTAGGCGCGATCGACGAGCACCGCCGCCTCGGTCCCGACGATCTCCAGAAACTGCCGCTCGGGGGCGTCGAAGGAGCACTCGATCGCGGCCGTGAACCCATCGCCCCAGTCGAGCCAGCCCGAGAACGAGGCGTCCACACCCGATTTCGTCATTGACGCCGCTGCCTCGACGCGCGCGGGCAGCCGGCCCGCCGCGGCGAGGAGCGGCGCAATACAGTAGATACCGACGTCGAGCAGCGCGCCGCCGCCCATCTCCGGTCGCCAGCGATATCATGTACGCCTCGAGCAGCGTCACGCCGGCCGCGGCACACGCCGAGGCCATCGCCTCCGCGTCGGCCACGCTCGGCGCCAGGGGCTTCTCGCAGAGAACGTGCTTGCCGGCCCCGGCGGCCCGCTCGACCCACTCACGGTGCAGGCTGTTCGGCAGGGGGACGTAGACAGCTTCGACCTCGGGGTCGTCGAGCAAGGCGGCGTAGGAAGAATGAAAGCGCGCCGCCCCGAAGCGGCCGCCGTCGGTCGCGCGCTCGCTCGCCGCGGCGACGAGCCGCGCGCGGGCGCTGGCGCGCATCGCCGGCAGCACGGCTTTCTGCGCGACCTGTGACGTGACGCCGAGCACGCCCCAGCCCATCGCCGGAGAGGCCACCGGCGCGTCAGCTCCCGTCGGCGTCGAGCGCCACCGCCGCGCCGCCCCGGGTGCTCGATCGCTGGGCGGCCTCGAGGACGGCGATGACCCGGCGCACCGACGCCGGCGTGACGGCGAGCGGCTCGCCGAGGTGCAGATGGTCGGCGAGATTTCGATGGAACGCGTACGGCTGCTCGAGCGCCGGCGGCAGTCGCGTCTCGCTGATTCCGTAGCCGCTCTCGTACCGCGCGAGCACCAGCTCGGCGGGCGCTTCGGCGTGATGCGCCTGCGTGGCCACGTAGCCGCGGCCCGGCTCGATGGCCTCGAGCGTGATGGTGCGGTACGTGCCCACGAGCGTTCCGGCCGTGCCCTGCACGTAGAACTTCGGCCGGCGCACGGCCGCGATGTCGGATTGCAGAAACTCGGCCTCGCGGCCGTCGGACCAGGTCATGCGGACGCGAATCTGGTCGTGGTTGGTGACGTCGTGCCAGACGCGCTTGTGCCCGTGCGCCTGCACGAGCCGCGGCACGCCGCCGAGGAGCTGGAGCACCCAGTCGACGTGGTGGGAGCCCCAGTCATATCCGGCGCCGCCGGAGACCGCGGTGTCGGAGTGCCACGTCCGGCACGGGTGCGCGTAGCCGCCCACGAACGTCTCGACGTTGAAGATCTCGCCGAGGAGCCCGGCGTTGACGGCGCGCCGGAGCGCCACGAAGTCGGGGTCCCATCTCCGGTTCTGGTGGACGGTCAGCATGCGCCGGCTCGCCGTCGCCGTCGCGATGATCTGATCGGCCTCGGCCACGGTCAGACAGAGCGGCTTCTCGCAGGCCACGTGCTTGCCCGCGCGCAGGAGCGCCAGCGTGAGCGTGACGTGGTGAGCGGGCGGCGTCGCCACCAGCGCCACCTCGACGTCATCGTCGTTCACCAGATCGCTCACCGACGCGTAGGCCCGCACGCCAGGGAAGTCGGTCTCCGCCGCCTTGCGCCGCTCGACGTTCGGGTCGACGACGGCGACGAGCTCGAGCCCGTCGGTACGCGTGACTCCGAGGCCGTGGTGGTAGCCCATGCCCCCGAGCGGGCCGTAGCCCACGATGCCGACGCCGATGTTGCGCCCGCAGCAGTGCAGGTCGGGGCGCAGCGCGCGCGCGAGCAGCTGGGCGATCTCCGGCGTGCGAAGGGCGCTGTCCGAGTTCCCCAGGCCGCACGCGACCACACGGCCGGCCCCGCGCGACGTCTCCACGACGGCGGCGAGGTCGTGCAGCGCGACGCTCACGTCGACGATCACCTTGCCGTCCGCGAGCGGGATGAGGGGCACGAACCCGTCGACCACGGCGAATTCGCGCGGGACGCGGGCGGAGATGTGGGAGTGCGCGTCGGTGACCCGCGCGTAGTACTCGCCCGGAGGCGGCTCCGGGCCGGCGATCACGCCCAGCAGATCGGCCCAGAACCCGTCGCGCTCGGCCGGCGCGGCGCCGATCGCCACCAGCGCCGCCCCGCGCTCCACGGCCGAACGGATCGCCCCGAGGAACGCGAGCGGCCGGGCCGGCTGTGGCCCATCGACGATGATCGCGTCGTGCTCGCTGACGGCCGGCGCGAGCTCACCCGCGCCCGGGACGTGGAGCTCGCCCAGACCCTCCGTCAGGGCGCGGAGGGTCGCCCGGCGACTCTCCGTGAGACGCGGCGAGAGGACGAGAATGCGCATGGCATCAGCCTAGAAGTGCATCACCTCGGCCGCGTGCTCGTACACGTCCTGGATGCGGCCGTGCGAGATCGCCGCGGCCTGCACGGCCGAGACCAGATGACGCCAGCGCAGCGACGGACGGGTCGCGTAGAACTCCTCGTACGTCGCCTGGTGATGCTTGAAGGCGTGCATCTCCGTGAAGTTGTCGCGGCACGCGATCTTGCCGAGCATGGCGATCAGGGGCTCGGGATCGTAGCCGCAATTGCCGTACTGCTGCGCCAGCGCGGCGGCCTGCTTCACTTCGTCGGTCGAGCGCCAGCTGGCCAGGCCGGCGGTCGGAAGCCGCTCGCCGACCGGCAGGCGGTCGATGAGGGCTCCGATCTCGTCCAGGAGCTCGTCCTGCGTCCGCGACGGCAGATAGGCCACGCGATCCGGCTCGGGCTGGATGTCCGGTGCCAGCATGCGCTGGGCCATCCGCACTTCCGGTCCGGTGTTCCACATGAGCAGCGCCTGCAGCTTGATGCGCCGGGACAGCTCGGGCTGCCCGAGGAGGTAGCGCCGGGTGTTGGCGCCCGTGTTGATGTGCACGTCCATCGGGTTGCCCGTCAGCGAGCGCAGGAAGACCGTCGAGCCGCCGACCGAGAGGCCCTCACCCGTGCCTTCGAGCGACAGCCCGTCGCCGAGCGCGTGGGCGAGCATCTCGGGAATCTCCGCGAAGTCGTTGCAGCGCCCGATCTGGTCGGCGAGCCGCGTGATGGCGTCGGTCTCGTCGTCGCCGGTCTTGACGCGCAGATCGCGCTCGAGCAGCTCGTACTTCTTGATGAGGTTGTCGACGTCGATCATCATCGCCGGGTTCGTCGGACGCGTGATGTAGCGCACCGGCGCGCGGCCGATGTACTTCGCGTAGTCCCAGCCGAAGTACTCGAGAGCCCGCCAGGTGAACACCGGGAAGAGGAAGTAGTGGTCGTCCAGCTGGTTCTTGGGGACGCCGACCTCGAGCAGGAGCTCGAGGACCTGCATCGGCGACAGGCGCTCGAGCAGGTAGAGGTAGTAATGATCGCAGGCGTTGTAGACGCCGCGGCTCACCGCGGTGCGAAACGCCTTCACGGTCGCCTCCACGTCGTCGTTCTCCGACACCGGCTTCGCGTCGGCCAGGGCGTAGGGGCCCATGGCCGGAGAGTGGATGTGCTTGTTGGCGACGGCGACGTTCTGGATGACGGGCAAGAGGGCGTACTCGCCGGTCAGTCGCGCCGAGATGTGGCGCACGGCGTGCAGCCCGGCCAGCGGGTGGAGCGGTCCCCCGTGGTGTCCGGGCGGCAGGTCGGAGGAGCGCACGACCGCCAGCGCCGAGGCCAGCAGCATGTCCTTCACGGGCGTGCCCGCGCCGAGCTTGTCGTGCGTCTCGGCCACGATGCGGTCGGGGGTCGTCTCTTCCACGAACTGCACGAGCGGCTCGATGTGATCAGGGAAGCGAACACGGTGGCCCATGGACCCGATCCTCCGTTACCTGGCCGTTGCGCCGAGGGGCGCGGACACTGCCGAAAGGGCCTCTCGCAGAAACCCGGGATCGAAGATACGGTCTGCCATCACCTGGCAGCGCTTCATCAGCCGGTGCTCGTCCGGCCGGTAGTCGGCGATCGCGTTGTGCAGCGTGCCGATGTGGTCCCACACCAGCACGTCGCCCTCGGTCCACTGGTGCGTGTACTGGTACTTCGGCTGGAGCTGGTGCGCGAACAGCATCTCGAGCACGCGATCGCTCTCGGCCTCGTCGAGCTCGTTGATGCGGATGGCGTAGCCGGGATTGCAGTAGAGCACCGGACGCCCCGTGATCGGGTGCGTCAGGAAGAGCGGATGGACGGCGGGCGGCCGCCGGCGGCGCTGCTCCTCGGTCAGGGGGCCGCGCAGGCTGCCCGGCCGGCGGCGCATGTTCTCCCAGAACTTGTTGAAGTCGTGGGTCGCCGTCGCGTGCGCGAGCCGCGACTTCACCTCGGGCGCGAGGTCCTCGTGGGCCGCCTGCGTGTTGACGAAGGCGGTCGCACCCAGCACGCGGCCGTCGCGGCGCGGCACCTTGACGGCGTAGAGCACGTTCAGGAAGCCGATCGTCTCGTTGTAGGACATGTCCGTGTGCCAGTCCTGCCCCGCGTCGGTGATTCCGATCGGCTCGCCGTTCTCGATGATGTTCGAGAGATACCCGACCTCGGGCATCCCGGGCTCGTGGTGGCGGCCGGTCAGCGTGGCCTGGATCCGACCGAAGCGGCGGGAGAAGTCACGGAGCTCACCGGCCTCGAGCTGCTGACCCGGAAACCGCAGCACGCCGTGCCGACCGAGAGCCTGGAGGATGGTCGCGAAGTCCGCGTCGCTCAAGGGTTTGGAGAGATCCACGCCCCGTACCGTCGCCCCGAGAACCTGACCCGTCGGCTCGACCGCCGTCATGCCCCCTCCTTGATGCCCGTCGGGATTATACTGCGCCGGGCTCGCTCGTGATGAAGGCTCTACCAGGAGGACTCCATGGAGATCAAGGCGGCCGTCTTTCGGAAAGTCCACGAGGCTCTGACCATCGAGCCGGTCGAGGTCGACAAGCCGTGGGGCCGTGAGGTTCTCGTCCGCACCGCGGCGACCGGCGTGTGCCACAGCGACCTGCACGTCGTCGACGGGGTGGGGCGGTTCCCGCTGGATCGCCCGATCATTCTCGGGCACGAGGGCTCCGGCGTCGTCGAGGCGGTGGGCGCCGACGTGACGACCCTGCGGCCGGGCGACCACGTGGTGGCCTGCCTCTCCGGCTTCTGCGGAAGCTGCGAGCAGTGCCTCGGCGGGCACCCGAACCTCTGCGTCGGCGGCATCGTCACCCGGGCCGAGTCCGCCCCGCCGCGGCTCTCGCAGCGGGGCCAGCCGCTCCGGCAGTTCATCGGGATCTCGAGCTACGCCGAGCGCATGCTGCTCCACGAGAACTCGGTGGTGAAGATCGACCCCGAGCTGCCGCTCGACCGGGCGGCCCTCGTGGGGTGCGGCGTTCTCACGGGCGTGGGGGCGGCGCTCAGATCCTCGGGGCTCGAGGCCGGGCAGACGGTCGCGGTGTTCGGCTGCGGCGGCGTCGGCCTGTCGATCGTCCAGGGCGCGCGTATCGGCGGCGCCAGTCAGATCATCGGCGTCGATATGTTCGATTCGAAGCTGGAGATGGCCAGGCGCGTGGGCGCCACTCACGTCGTGAACAGCAAGAACGACGATCCGGTCAAGGCCGTTCGCGCCCTCACCCGCGGCGCCGGCGTCGACCACGCCTTCGAGGCGGTCGGGAACACGACGCTGGTCCGCCAGGCCATCGAGAGCCTGGCCATCCGCGGCACCGCGACGATCGTCGGCGTGCTGCCTCCCGATGCAAAGATCGAGTTCCCGTGGATGGCGATTCGCCCGGAGTGCAAGGTCCAGACTTCGCGGATGGGCTCGAACCGCTTCCGCACGGACATCCCCCGCTACCTCGAGTTCTACCGCCAGGGCCGCCTGCTGCTCGACGAGATGGTCACGCGGCGGGGCCGGCTGGACGACATCAACGAGGCGTTTCGCGCGATGAAGGCCGGCGAGGTCGCCCGGACCGTTCTCACGTTCAACTGATCCGATGATCGTCGACATGCACGCGCACATCATCCCGGAGAATTTCCCGCCGGCGGGCTCGCGCCCGAGCGCCTGGACCTGGCCGTCCATGGACCACTTCGAGCCCGGCCGCGCGCGCGTCATGATCGCGGGTGAGAACTACCGAACCGTTCACGACGGCAACTGGAACATCGAGCGCCGGCTTCGCGACATGAAGGCGCACGGCGCCGACGTCGAGGTAATCTCGCCGATGCCAGAGCTGTGTGCCTACTGGTTCACGCCCGAGGACGCGCTCGACTTCTGCCGCTACACCAACGACGTCGTCGTCCGCATGTGCGAGAAAGCCCCGGGCCGCTTCATCGGGCTCGGCATCGTGCCGCTGCAGAGTCCCGATCTCGCGGCCCGGGAGCTCGCCCGCATCAAGAGCCTGGGGCTTCCGGGGATCGAGCTCGGGTCCAACGTGAACGGCAGGTCGCTGGGGATGCCCGAGTTTCAGGGCTTCTTCCAGGAAGCCGAGCGGCTCGGCGTGGCGATCTTCGTGCACGCGCTGCGCCCGACGATGATGGACCGCTTCCCGACGAAGGCGCCCTTCAATCCGATCGGCTATCCCACGGACACGTCCCTGACCATCGCGTCGATGATCGACGGCGGAACGGCGGAGAAGTGTCCGAGCCTGAGGATCGCCTTCAGCCACGGGGGCGGCACCTTCCCGTTTCTCCTCCCGCGCTACAACCACTACTGGAGCGGGACCTGGAACGAGGACGCGCCCGGCCCCGGCCGGGGCGCGTCGGCCCCAGGAGCACTGCCGCGCTCGCCAGCCGAGTACGCCCGCCGCTTCTACTACGACACGCTGCTCTTCGACCGGCGGGCCCTCCGCTATCTCATCGACCTGATCGGGCCCCGGCAGATCCTGGTCGGAACGGATTACCCGTACATGGCGCCCGAGGAGCCGGTAGACAGGACGCTGCGTACCCTCGGGCTTCCGCCGGAGGTGCACGCGGACATCGCCTGGAACAACTGCTTCCGCTTCCTCGGGATCAAACCGCCGACCGTCCCCGCGGCGTCGTAGAAAGACCCGAGGAGAGATTGCGATGCTGAAGGTGACGCGCGACCTGATGCTGCCGACGGCCATCACCGGATCGTATCCCCGCCCGCTCTGGTTCAACGAGAGCCTGCGCGGCCGGTCGTTCAAGTCGGCGCTCGGCGATTCGATCTTTCGCGAGCAATACCTGGACGCGGTCGCGTGCGTCGTCAACGCGCAGGAGGCCGCGGGGCTCGACATCGTGACCGACGGCGACAGCCGGTTCGACCTGGCCGTCGGCGGCAAGTCGTGGTTCTTCTATCCGATCGAGCGGCTCGGCGGCGTCGAGGGCCACCGCGACACCTCCCGCGGCTGGATGCAGCGTCACGGTCTGCGTCCCGGTCACATCCTCTGGGAGGTGCAGGAGGCCTACCAGCCCGGCGTGGTCAGGAACCGGCTGACCCGGGGGCCCCTGGAGTACACGGCGCTCTGGAAGGCGGCCCAGCGCCTCACCGACAAGCCCCTGAAGTTCGGCGCGATCTGCGCGCCGGCCCTCGCCAGCATGCTCTGGGACGAGCACTACCGTGACGACAAGAAGCTCATCAACGAGCTCTGCGACATCATGAACGCCGAGTTCCGCGAGCTCTCCGCGGCGGGCTGTCCCCTCATCCAGGTCGAGGAGCCTCCGCACCACGGGCGCACGACGCGGCCGGACTGTACCGACGCCGATCTCGAGTTCCTGACGCAGGCGTTCAATCGCCAGCTCGTGGGCGTCGACGCGGAGATCTGGGTGCACACCTGCTGGGGCAATCCGAACCAGCAGCGCGTGTACTGGGAGGTGCCGAGCTACGAGCGCGCGCTGCCGCACCTGCTCCAGCTCGACGGCGACGTGATCACCTTCGAATGCGCCAGCACGAACGGGCGCGACCTCCCGCTCTTCGGCAAGCACCGGACCGACAAGAAGATCGGCATCGGTGTGGTCAGTCACTGCAATACGGTCGTCGAGCCGCCCGAGCAGGTGGCGCGGCTGATCCGCCGGGCCCTGGAATACATTCCGCCGGAGCGGCTGGTGATCACCACCGACTGTGGCTTCGGTCGCGAGGGGCTGAGCCGGCGGATCGCGTACTACAAGTGCGTCTCGCTGGTCGAGGGCACCAATATCGTGCGCCGCGAGCTCGGGCTACCGGAGGCGCGCGTCCGCGCCGCCGACCCGCGCCTGTGGTTCGCCGGCGGCGCGTCCTAGAACCAGCTCCCTTTGTCCACGACGTTGCGGAGGGGCTCACCGGCGAGGAAGCGCCGGCAGTTGTCGAGCAAGACCTCCAGGCGCCGGTCGTCCAGGAAGGGGCCGTGCCCGGCGGTGTGCGGCGTGATGAGGACGCCGGGCATCGTCCACAGCGGATGGTCGGCCGGGAGCGGCTCCTGCTCGAAGACGTCGAGCCCGGCTCCGGCGATCTCCCCCGCCCGGAGCGCCGCGACCAGGTCGTCGAGCCGCGTCGTCATGCCGCGCCCGATGTTGATGAAGAACGCGGTGCGCTTCATCCGCTGGAAGCGCGCGCGGTTCATGAACCCCTCGGTGGCCGGCGTGTGGGGCACCGTGAGGATCACGAAGTCCGCGAGTGGCAGCAGCCCGTCCAGCGCGTCGGGCCCGTCGAGCTTCAGCACGCCCGGCGGCGCCTCCCGGCGGCGCGCGTCCACCCCCATCACGTGCATGCCGAACGAAGCGGCGAGCCGGGCCGCCTCGCTGCCGATCCCGCCGACGCCGACGATGAGCGCAGTCGCGTCCGGCAGGTGGATCACGCCGGAGTCGTTCGGCTCGCGGCGCCACTCGCGCCGGACCTGGCGCGGGAGGTAATGCTGGAATCCGCGCGCAAAGGCCAGGACGAACGCCATGATGTGCGCGCCGATGTGGTCGTTGTAGATCTCGCGGAAGTTCGTGACCACGACCGGGTGCGCGATCAGCGCCGAGGTGTAATACCCCGCGGGGGGCGCCGCCTGCGGCGCCTGGAGCCAGCGGAGCCGCTGCGCGTCGCGCAGCAGCGCGTCGG
>QHSM01000687.1 GCA_003221595.1 Candidatus Rokuibacteriota bacterium
AGCGTCGTGAGCTCGGCGAGCAGATGCTCGGTGGCCGAGTCGTCGATCGTCTGGGGGCGGAGCTGGCGCTCGATCCAGGTCGACAGGCCGACTGCGCGGACACGCTCGAGGTCGCCGGGCCGTGCCCCGTAGGTGAGCCGGTTGAGAGTGTGAGCGATCTGACGATCGACGGCGAGCGCCGCGCTGCTCGGCGCCGCGTCGGTCATTCCCGGCCGCGCCGCCGTGGCGCCGCCGCGTCCCGCCTCGCTGCAGCCCGCCAGGGCGGCCAGCGCGAGCAGCGCGAGCGCTCCCTTCGCCCTCACGGCTGGCCCCTCCGCTGCTGCCGCTGCTCGCGCAGCCGCTCGCGCTCCTCGGGGGGCATCTGGCGCCAGCGCTCACGGAGCCGCTCGCGCTCTTCCGGAGTCATCTGGCGCCAGCGCTCCTGGTTGCGCAGGACGCGCTCGCGCTCCTCGGGCGACAGCGACTGCCACTGCCCGAATCGCTGCTGGATACGCTCGCGCCGCTCGGGCGGCAGCTGCTGGAATCGATCGTACGCCTTCTGCAGCTCCTGGCGCCGCGCCTCGGGCAGCTCGTTCCAGCGCTGGAAATCCTGGAGGATCCGCGCCTTCTGCTCCGGCGAGAGCTGGCGGAACCTCCGGTAGTTCTGGCGCGCCGCCTCCCGCTCCTCCGGAGTCATGGACTTCCAGCGGCGATAATTCTCGAGCGCGCGGGCCCGCTCCTCGGGCGTGAGCTTCTGCCACCGCTCGAGGTTCCGCTCGGCGAGCGCGCGCTCCTCGGGCGTGAGCCGGTCCAATCCCTGGATAGGCGCCGTCTGGCCCCACGCGACCTCGGTCGCCAGGATGACGGCCAGCATCAGCAGCGTCGACAGGAGCCGGCGCCTCATCGATCCTTCGCCTCGCTGGGCGCGGGCGCCTCGCGCGGCAGCGGCGCCTGGAGCACGGGCAGGGCCTCGAGCAGGCGCATGCGCTCGAGCATCTGCATGCGCGTCAGGAGACCGCGGTCGCGGGCGAGGTCGGCTTCCTTGAGGAGGTCGAGGTCGAGCAGCATCTGGGCGTCGGGCTGCTCAGGGGCGCCGTCGGCCGCGCGGCCCGCTCGCGCCGCCGAGAGGCCCATCGTTCCCAGGAGCCCCACCGCCAGCCACACCGGCCTGCGCGGCATCGCTAGCTCGGGCGCCCCGCGGCGAGCCCGTCGAGATTTCCGATGACGTCGAGGTCCTCGAGGAGATCGAGCTGCTCGACCACCTGATACTCCTGGAGCAAGCCGAGCTCGCTTCCGAGGGACGCCTCCTCGGGAGTGAACGGCTCTCCGCCCGTTTTCATCTGGAATCCGGTCCACACCGCGACGAGGAGAAGGACACCGGCGACGCCCGCCGACAGCGCCACCGGCACGGGGCTCCACCACCACGCGCGCCGCGCGCGGCGCGCGTCGAGCTTCTCGCGGAGCTCGGCCCGATAGCGGGCCCAGTTCACGTCCGGCGGCTGTCCGATCGAGCGAGCGACCTGGTCGAGCAGGTCTCGAAGCTGCTCGGTGTCCTGCCGGCAGTCCGGGCACTCCTCGAGATGTCGCGCGACGCGCTCGCGCTCGGCCGGCGCGAGCTCTCCGCGCAGGTACGGCACCAGATCGGTATCGGGATGCTTCGCCATCTCAGCGCTTCTCCATCGTCTTCTTCAGGGTCGCGAGCGCACGGTGCAGGTGGACGCGCACGGTCGCCTCCGAGCACTTGAGCACCCGGGCGATGTCGTAGGTCGCCATGTCCTCCTGCACCCTGAGCAGCACGGCGGCCCGCTGGCGCGGGGCCAGTCGATCCACCGCGGTGCCCAGATCCTTCATCGTCCGCTCCCGGCTGAGCTTGTCGACCGGGTCGGTGACCGGCGCCGGCTGCCGCTCGAGGAGCGGCTCGGACCGCTCGTCGCCGTCGTCACGCGCCCACAGCTTCCACCAGCGATGCTTGCGCTTGTGGTCGAGGCAGAGGTTGACCAGAATCCGGTA
>QHSM01000688.1 GCA_003221595.1 Candidatus Rokuibacteriota bacterium
CTGCCCCGACTCGCGGAGGATCCGGCCGTCGGCGTCGTGGTGCTCACCGGGGCGGGCCGCGGTTTCTGCGCCGGCGGCGACGTGAAGGCCATGGCCGAGGGGCGCGAGTTCGGCGGCACGACCCTCGAGGAAAAGGCGCAGGCGCTGCGCTCGCGCATGGAGGTGTCCCGCTGGCTCCACGAGATGCCGAAGGTGACGATCGCGATGGTCCGCGGGGCGGCGGCGGGCGCCGGGCTCTCCCTGGCGCTGGCCTGCGATCTGCGTGTCGCGAGCGACACCGCGAGATTCGCGACTGCGTTCGCGCGCGTCGGCTACTCCGGGGATTTCGGCGGAAGCTGGTACCTGACGCAGCTCGTCGGGAGCGCCAAGGCGCGGGAGCTCTACTACACCGCCGACATCGTCGATGCCCAGGCGGCGCTGGCCCTCGGCATCGTCAACCGGGTGGTGCCCGACGGGCGGCTCGAGGACGAGACGATGGCGCTGGCCATGCGGTTGAGCCGCGGCCCGCGCATCGCGTACCAGTACATGAAGCGGAACTTCAACGCCGCCGAGGGCGGGACTCTCAAGGATTCACTCGACCTCGAAGCCTGGCACCATACTCGTTGCGGGATGACCGAGGATCATCGGGAGGCCGCCCGGGCCTTCGTCGACAAGCGCGAGCCGGTCTTCAAGGGGCGCTGATGGCGTTCACGAGCGAGCTGTGGCGGTCGATCGAGCCGATCTACGCCGCGATCCTGCGCCATCCGTTCCTGCGCGGGCTCACCGACGGCTCGCTCCCCCGCGAGAGCT
>QHSM01000689.1 GCA_003221595.1 Candidatus Rokuibacteriota bacterium
CCAGTAGTAGATGTCGCCGCGGATCAGCTCGCTCGTCACCCCGACGCTCGCCGTGATCTGCTCCGACGACGACGTGAACGTGAGGGCGTAGATGAACTCGTTCCAGGAGAGGGTGAAGGCGAAGAGCGCCGCGCAGACGAGGCCCGGCACGGTGATCGGCAGCACGATCCGCCAGAGGGCCTGGATGCGCGTGGCGCCGTCGACCATCGCGCACTCCTCGACCTCCTTCGGCACGGTCCGGAAGTAGCCCATCAGGAGCCACGTGCAGAAGGGGACGAGGAACGTCGGATAGGTGACGACGAGGGCCCACTTCGAGTCGCCGAGCCCCAGCCAGTTCACGACCTGGGCCAGCGGTAAGAACAGGAGCGACGTCGGCACGAGGTAGGTGACGAAGATCGCGGTGCCGAGGCTCCCGACCGCGAAGAACTTGAGCCGCGCCAGCGCGTAGGCCGCGATCGTCCCGAGGACGAGCGACACGACGGTCGAGAGCACGGTGACCAGCAGGCTGTTCTTCGTCCACGTCAGGAAGCCCGTCTCCCACAGGAGCTTCGTGTAGTGGTCCAGCGTCGGGCCCTGGCGAATCAAGAGCGGGACCGCGTCCCGGTCGTACAGCTCCTTGTTCTGCTTCAGCGACGTCAGCGCCATGTGGTAGAAGGGAAACACCGCGAAGATCAGGAACGGCACCAGCAGCACGTGCATCAGGATCTTCCTCGAGAGCTTCCGTCGACTCATCAGTAGGCCTGCTTTCGGACGAAGCGGAGCTGTGCCCACACCACCAGCATCAGCACCGGGAAGAGGTAGAGCGAGATCGCGGCGCCCTCGCCGATCCGGCCCGTCTCGAGCCCGACCTGGCGGGCCAGGGTCGCGAAGAGATGGGTCGAGTTGATCGGACCGCCGTGGGTGAGAACGAACACGATGTTGAATTCGCTGAAGGTGAAGATGGTGGAGAAGAGCACCACGATGGCCAGCACGCCCTTGAGCAGCGGCAGCGTGACGTACCAGAAGCGCGCGATCGGTCCGGCGCCGTCGGCCTCCGCCGCCTCGTAGAGCTCCTTCGGGATGGCCACCAGGCCGGCCAGGATCGTGATCGCGAAGAAGGGCAGGCCGCGCCAGATGTTGACGATGATGACCGCGGCCATCGCGTAGTACTTCTGCCCGAGCCAGTTCGGCCCCGGCGGGTCCATGATGCCGAGGGCCAGGCCCGTCCAGTTCACCACGCTGTAGAGCGAGTTGAACATCCACCACCAGCCGAGCGTCGACAAGGCCGTCGGGATGACCCACGGCAACAGCACGGCGCCGCGGATGAGCCGCTTGAACCAGAGCTGCTGGTTGAGCAGCAGGGCCAGCGAGATCCCCATGACGAGCTTTGCGCCGACCGCCGCCCCGCAGAAGACGAACGCGTTCTGGAAGGTCTGCCGGAACGCGTCGCTCTGCCAGAGGTTGATGAAGTTGCGCAGGCCGATCAGATGGCTCGGCCGGCCGATGAAGGCGTTCGAGACCGAGAAGTAGAGCGCCATGCAGAACGGATAGGCGACCAGGAGCAGCAGGAGAATGAGCGCCGGGCTCACGAAGATCGGGCCGAGCCACTCCTCGCGGTCGAGGAGCTCCTCGATGCGGGTCCGCAGCGAGGGGCGGCGAGCGCCGGCGGCGATATCGACGGTACTGATGGCCATTGTCAGATTACCCTGCCATGACTTTCTTCATCTCGTTCTCGGCCCACGTCAGCGCGTCCTTGGTCGACGTGCCGGTGACCGCCTTGGCGATCATGTTGGGCATGATGAAAGAATTGGTGATGAGCTGCACCTTGTCGCTCGGCGGCGCCGGCCAGCCGTAGCAGTGGTACTGCACGCCCTTGGTGTCCAGGAGCGCCGCGTACTTCGGGTCGGTCTTGAGCACGGGATGGTTCTGCAGATTCTCGTAGACCGGCAGGTTGAAGGCGTCCGCCGACATGATGTACTCGTCGTAGCGCTCCCGGTTGCCGAGGAGATACCGGATGAACTCCTTGCCCGGTGCGATGTTCTTGGAGAACCGCCAGA
>QHSM01000690.1 GCA_003221595.1 Candidatus Rokuibacteriota bacterium
CACGTCCGTCTCGTGGCGGCCATTGGGCCCGCCCGGTGTCTTGTGGTGGTTGATGGTGTCCCCGGTCGGGAGCTTCATCGTCTTGGCCACGATGTAGGCGCTCACCGGATTGTGGATCCAGCCCGCCTTGCCCTGCTGGATCGACTGGTTGTTGCTGGCGTCGTCCCACGAGAGCACCTCGGGCTCCATGCAGTCGCGGAACATCTTCTTGTACCACTCGATCATCTGCGCGGTCTGCGGACTGTTGATCTTGACGGTCTTGCCGTCCTTGTCGACCTCGAGCCCGCCGAACGACCAGAGCACCGGCCCCCCGGTCGAGATGGTGTCGTAATTCTGGCTGATGGGAATCCCCACCGGGTGTCCCATCTTCTTCAGCTCCTTGCCGACGGTGTAGAGGTCCTCCCACGTGTCGGGGATCTTGAGTCCCGCTTTCTTGAAGAGGTCCTC
>QHSM01000691.1 GCA_003221595.1 Candidatus Rokuibacteriota bacterium
AAAGTCCCGCAGTCTCGCCAAGTGGCGCACGGGATCGCGCAGATGCTCAACGACGTAGTAGAGGAAGATCCCGTCGAATCTGCGCGCGGCAAGCTCTTCGAGGGACGCCACAGTCTCGATTCCGCGTGCCATCGCGAAGCGGCGGTACTCCTCGCTCGGCTCGACGCCCGTGACTTCGCGCACGTATCCGCGAAGGTCGTCCAGGAAGAACCCCGTGGAGCTCCCGATCTCGAGCACGGAGTCCTCGGGTTGGAGGTAGGACCGGACGAGCGGGAGGCGACGCTCGCCCTCCTCCTGATAGGCACGGAAGTGAGCTTCCGGACTCTGCCAGCCAGCCCCAGCGCGCCCCTCCATGTACCGCTCGAACTGACTGCTGTAAAACGCTTGCTCCTGCTCTTCAGTCATGATGGGGAAGAGATACACCAGGTCGCATTCGCCGCACCGGTACACCTTAGACTCGGGCGCGCCGGAGACAGCCGCGCTGACGAACGCCGCTCGGTCCGACCCGCAGACTCGGCAAGTTGGTGAACGGCCCACCCTCACCACCGTCCCTCAGGCGTGGCGCGCTCGACCGCCCACGCGACCATGCGACGAAGCCCCACCTCGAGCGGTATGGTCGGCCGCCACTGCAACTCCTTCGCGATACGGCGGATGTCGGCCCAGATACCGAATTGGTCCGACGGAGAGCCTGGGTTCTCTTGCACCGGATGGTCGGGCCGGAGGCCCAGCGCCGCTTTGAGTGCCGCGAGCAGCTCGCGGACGGTGGTTCGAGAGCCTGAGCCGACATTGTACACAGGAGATGTCGTTTCGCCTAGCGCGAGTGCCGCCATCCACGCCTCAACCGCGTCGTCGATGTAGACGAAATCCCGGAATCGCTCCAGCGATCCGGTGACGGGCACAGGCTCGCCCCGCAACAAATAGGCGAGATAAATGCTGGCCATGCCCTGTTTGAGATTGCCGAGATTCTGACCGGGCCCGTAGACGCTGAACATCCGAAACGATGTGACACTCAAGCCTTCCCGCGATGCGAGCCGGAGCAGGTGTTCGGACGCGAGCTTCGACAGGCCGTAGTAGGAAACCGGCACCGAGGGGCTCGCGTCTTCATGGGCCGGCAGCTCCCGGACGTCTCCGTACGCGGCCATCGAGCTCGCATACAGAAACCGGCGAACCCCGCGCTCGATGCACCAGCGAGTCAGTAGCAGCGTCGAGGCGGCGTTCGCCTGCAGATCGTAGTAGGGATCCTCCGCCGACACCACCCCAGCCGACTGAGCCGCAAGATGGCACACCGCATCGTATCCGCCGCTTGGCAGCCGGCGTACAAACCCCGCTTGGGCCACATCCAGCTCGACGAGCTCTGCAGCCAAGGGCACGTTCTCACGCGAGCCGGTCGATAGATTGTCGACGACGACGACGTCGTGCTTGTCGTCCACGAGGCGGCGGGCGATGGCCGACCCGATGAACCCCGCGCCTCCGGTAACGAGGACCCGCATTTACTTGGGCACCGTCGCTCGTGGCAGTCTCACGTACAGCGCCTGCAACGCCGGATCATCGCGTCCGAGCTGAGCGGATTCCGGCCGGTCACTGAGGCGGACTGGAAGTCCATCCTCCGCAGATCGGTAAATCGCGTTGAGGAGGCGGACCGCTCGAGAGCCTTCCGCGAAGCTTACCGGATGCGTGATTCCGTCGAGGAGGTCGGCCACGACATCGTCGAGCAGAGGTTTGTGGCCGAGGCCGTACGCGTTTGGAAACTCCTCGGAATACTCGGCGAGGCGTCCAGGCTCGAGCGTCCAGGTCGCCAGCTCGTTGCAGGCAATGCCCGACAGCACCGCGGTGCCGCGCTCGGCAAGCACCGAGATGGACGCCTCGAAGTCGTCCGGCCGGGCTGCGGTCGTGACCTCGACGACCCCTAGGGCGCCGTTCGCGAAACGGAGAGCGGCAACGGCGGTGTCCTCCACCTCCACGTTTACCAGCTGCGTCGCCGTAGCAGCCGCAACCCATTCGACATCGCCGAGCACATAGAGCAGCAAGTCGAGGTAGTGAATACCTTGGTTCGTGAGCGCGCCGCCGTCGAGACTCCACGTCCCCCGCCAGGGATCGCGATCGTAATAGCGCTGGGTGCGGCACCACCGTACGCGAACGGTCCCAAGAACCGGCTTCCCTAGGCGGCCGTCTTGTAAGGCCAGGCGGACAACCTGCACCGCTCGATTGTACCGGTTCTGGTAGACGGGGAACATTTTCACACCTGCCGCCTCCGCCGCGCCATGCATCCAGGCAAGGTCCTGCAGCCGAAGCGCCAGCGGCTTCTCGATTACCAGGTGCTTCCCGTAACGCTGGATGATGTCCACGGCGTGGCGCGGATGCATGCCGCTCGGCGTGAGGAGACACACCACGTCCGCCTCTTCGCGCGTCAGCAGTTCGTGATAGTCGCGGTACCAGGGCAGGCCGTACCGCTCGCCGTACGCCTGGGCGCGGTCCGGGATCAGGTCGCAGACCCCCACCAGCCGGGCGCGGGGGAGCTCCCGGA
>QHSM01000740.1 GCA_003221595.1 Candidatus Rokuibacteriota bacterium
GCCGAGGCGGCGGACGCCTTCGGCTACGACATGGTCGGCATCGCCGACACGCCCGGCAACGCGATGGATCCCTGGGTGGCGACGACGCTCCTGGCGGCCCGGACGCGCCGCGCGCGGGTCGCGGTCTGCGTGAGCAACCTCGTCACGCGCCATCCGGCCGTATCGGCCGCCTCGATCGCCTCGGTCGAGCTGCTCGCTCCGGGCCGCGCCGTGCTGGGCATCGGCGTCGGTCACAGCGGCACGCGGAATCTGGGCGCGCCGAGCCTGCCACCGGGTGAGCTGGCGGAAGGCGTCGTGTTCATCAAGGAGCTCCTGCGAGCCCGGCCGGCCTCCTATCGTGGCGGCATCGCTCATCTTCCGTGGGTGAAACGCTCGAGCCCCCTCTTTCTCGCCGCCTCGCATCCGCGCTCGCTCAAGGCCGCGGGGGCCCACGCCGACGGCGTTTTCATCAACTACGGTCTCGGCGCCGACGACGTGAAGGAATCCGAGGGAACGGTCGCGCTGGCGGCGCGGGCGGCCGGCCGGAAGCCCGACGACGTCGAGATCTGGCAGATCGCGTGCCTCGACTGCGGCATGGACGGCGAGGCGTCGCGCCGGAAGATCGGCGCCATCCTCGCGTTCGTCTCGGCGTACGTCATGGGCGGCGGCGATCTCGCCCGCCGCGGCGTACCGCCTGCGCATCGGGCGCCGCTGCTCGAGCTGCGTCGCCGCTACAGCACGCGGCCGGGCGAGGCCGACGCCGCGCTCGTGGCCGAGCTCGGCCTGTTCGACTACCTCAGCCGCCGACTCGCGGTGTGCGGGAGTCCAGACGAGTGCCTGGCGCAGGTGCGCGCGGCCCAGGCGGCGGGCGTGCGCCGGCTCATGTTCTCCGTGAGCCTCGCCGTCGATCCCGTCCGTACCGTGCAGCTTTTCGGTGAGCACGTGCTCCCGGTGATGCGCGCCGGGGAGACGTCATGCCCAGGCTGAATCAGGTCCGCTGCGTGCTCGCAGTCGTCAATCATCGGACCTCAGCCGATTTTTATCGCGACAAGATCCTGTTCGGCCAGGAGATCGGGCGCGCCCCGGTATGACCGCGACGAACGGCGACGGCCGCTGGTACATCATCGTCGGGCTCCTGTGGCTCCTGACCGCGGTCTACCTGGGGGCCTCGGGCCGGGTCGCAACCTGGCGGCCGCCGATTCCGCAGATCGTGCTCGGGGGTCTGACCGCGCTCGTGCTGGTGGCAGTCGTCGCGCTGCCGCGGTTTCGCCGGTGGGTCCGCGCGCTCGATCTTCGCTGGCTGGTCGCGCTCCATCTGACGCGCTTCGTCGGCATCTACTTCCTCGTTCTTTACTATCGAGATGGAGCGCTCCCGTACGCCTTCGCCGTTCCCGGCGGATGGGGCGACATCCTCGTCGCCACGCTCGCGCTCGGTCTGCTCGCGATCTCGGGACCGCTGGAGACCCGGCGCCGGCTGGTCGGCGTCTGGAACACGCTGGGGCTGATCGACATCCTGTTCGTCGTCGCCACGGCGTCCCGGCTGGCTCTGGCCGACCCGGACTCGATGAACGCGCTGCTGCACCTGCCCCTGAGCCTCCTAGTCACGTTCCTGGTGCCGCTCATCATCGCCGGTCACGTCGTGGTGTTCTGGCGGATCCTCGGAGCCGCCAACCCACAGAACTGAGCGGTCCCCGCGGGGCGGTCGCGTAGAATCGCGTCGATGCCACGCGCGGTGTCGTCACCCGCCGAGACCGACCTGTACCCGGCGGTCAAAGCCTTTCTGGAGGGTCAGGGATACGACGTCAAGGCCGAGGTGCGCGGCTGCGACGTCGTCGCCATCCGGGGCGACGAGCCGCCGGTGATCGTGGAGCTGAAGCTGAGCTTCGGGCTTGCGCTGGTGCTCCAGGGCGTCGATCGGCTCGCGCTCACGGATCGCGTGTACCTTGCGGTCATCCGGCCGCGCGGCCGCCGCGCTCGGCGGGCGCCGGTTCATCGGCGCGACGTGCGCGACCTCTGCCGCCGGCTCGGGCTCGGCCTCTTGACGGTCGAGCCCGGCCGGGGCGCGGCCGGCGTCGAGGTCATCGTCGATCCCACGCCCTACCGGCCGCGCCGGCGGACGGCGAGCCTGACTCGCCTGCTCGGCGAGCACGCGCGACGCATCGGTGATCCCAATCGCGGCGGCATGACGCGCACGCCGATCGTCACGGCGTACCGCCAGGAAGCCCTGCGGTGCGCGATCCTCATCGGGCGCGGCGGCCGCGCGAGCCTCAAGGCGCTGCGCGAGACCGGTCTCGTGCCCAACGCGTCGCGCATCCTGCAGCGCGACGTCTACGGCTGGTTCCG
>QHSM01000741.1 GCA_003221595.1 Candidatus Rokuibacteriota bacterium
GCATGGCCACGCCCGACGTGAGCACCGGCAGCGCCAGGAGCAGGAGGATCGCCGTGATGAACAGCGACCAGACGACCAGCGGCATGCGGAAGAGCCGCATGCCCGGCGCCCGCATGTTGATGATCGTCGTGATGTAGTTGATCGACCCCATCATGGAGCCGACACCCATCGTGAACAGGCTGATGCACCAGATGTTCTGGCCCCAGTTCACGCCGGTGTACGCGGGCACCGCCGAGAGCGGCGCGTACGACGTCCAGCCGGCGGCGGCGTGGCCGCCCTCGACGAAGAAGCCGGAGAGCATGATGACGCCCGCGCTGGCCGTCACCCAGAACGACAGCATGTTGAGGAACGGGAACGCCATGTCGCGCGCCCCGATCATGAGCGGAATGCAGAAGTTCCCGAAGGAGCCCGCCAGGATCGGCATGATCACGAAGAAGATCATGATCGTGGCGTGCATCGTGAACGCCATGTTGTAGGTGCCGGGCTCCAGGATGCCGCCGGTTTCCTTGAGGATCCCGCCGAGGCCGGGCACCGCCGTCTCGGGCCACGCCAGTTGCCAGCGGACCACGAGCGCGAGCAGCCCGCCCAGGACCATCATGATGAGCCCCATGAACAGGAACTGCCGCGCGATCATCTTGTGGTCCGTCGAGAAGATGTACGTTCGCACGAAGCCGAGCTCGTGGTGGGTCGCGTGCCCGGCGTGCGCGTGAGCGGTCGCGCTGGTGGAGCTCATTTCTTGGCTTTCCCCTCTTTCTTGGGCTCGGCGGCGGCCGGCTTGGGCTCCTCCGCCGGCGCCGCGGCCGGGGCCGCCTGCGCCGTCAGATTCTCCGCCGCCCACTTCCCGTACTCGTCGGGCGTGTGGACGTAGATCCAGCCCCGCATCCCGGAGTGGCCGAAGCCGCACAGCTCCGCGCAGGGCCACTCGTACCGGCCGGGCTTGGTCGCCTCGAACCACTGCCGGATCTCACGCCCGGGCACCGCGTCCTGCTTCATCCGGAACTGGGGGACGAAGAAGCTGTGGATGACGTCCTGCGACTTCAGGTGGACCCGGACGACCTTGTTGACCGGGACGTGCATCTCGTCCAGCAGGGTCTTGTCGTCGGCGGTGCCGAACTTGCCGTCGGCGCCGGGATAGGTCACCTGCCAGTTGAACTGCTTGGCCGTCACCTCCACGACGAAGTCCGTTTCCGGCATGGTCATCTTGATCCGCGACCAGGCGGGGACGCTGAGGATCGTCAGGATGACGAGGATCAGCGCCGGCACCACGGTCCACACGATCTCGAGCGTCGTGTTGCCGTGGGTGTACTTCGCGCGGCGGCCCGGACGGTCGCGGTACATCACGATGAACACGAGCATCGTGACGAAGACCAGGACGAACGTCACGCCGGTGATGTAATAGATGAGGTGGAAGAGCCAGTCGATCTCCTGGCCGTAGGTCGAAACGTTCTCCGGCAGCCACCAGTCAAGCATGCTCGCAGAGCCTCCTGGCTCTTACTTCTTCATCTCGAAGGCGACTTTCGCGGTCTGCCCGGCCTTGACCTCCACGTCCTTCGTCTGCTTGCCGAGCGTCTCGTGCCACGCCTCGACGGTGTACTTGCCGGGTGGGACGTTGTCGATCTTGGTCACGCCGTTGGCGTCGGTGACGCCGAAGAAGGGGCTCGGCATGACGGCGACCCACCCGAGCATCCAGCTGTGGACGTCGCAGGTGAGCTTGACCATCTCGGGCTTCTCGAACTTCTCCGTCATCACCTTCTTGAACTTGGGCTGAGCCTTGTTGATGGACGGATTCGCCGTCGAATAGGTATGGATGTTGTGCAGGATGTCGTCCGAGTTCTTGAGCTCGAGCTCGCCCGGCGTCATCGCGGTGACGTGGGGCACGAACTTGCACCCATGCTGGTCGACCGTCGTCTTCACGGCCTTCGGCGTGCCTTTGGCGCCCGGGACGGACACGACGGTGTTGGCCAGGCCTTTGTTGGCGCCGACGACGACCTTCTCGATGGACGCCTCGGTCCCGCACTTTTCGGTATCCTTGTTCACCTTGAGCTTCTCGACGACCGGCGCGCCGGCGTACGTCACCGTCGCCTCGATCGTGCCGCCGCCCTGCGCGCCGGCCGGTCCGGGGCGGTGGGCGACGAGGGCGACGCCCGTCACGAGCGCGATCGCCAGAAGCACTCCGATTACCTTGCGCATTGCCGTTGATCCTCCTGAATTCGGGTCATGCCCGTCTATTCGCTACTCGCACCACGAGCAACATCACCGCCAATGTGAGGATGGCTACGACCGGAGGAATGACGAAACGACGGCTCGACTGCGGCTCCTCCAGCCGCAAATAGTACCATGAGGTCAGCGACATCCTCGTGCCGCTCTCCCCCGCGCCGCCGTCCCACGCCTGGAACGCGACCGGCATGAAGACGACCGGCGCGAACGTCGGCCGCGTCTCGCTCTTGGACACGAGCGGACGCTTCATGACGAGGCGGTACTGACCGTTCGCGTACACCGCTTTGCCGCTCGCT
>QHSM01000742.1 GCA_003221595.1 Candidatus Rokuibacteriota bacterium
CAGCACGCAGCCGAGCGTCTCGGCCACGAGCATCTCGTCGATGTGGTCGGCGTGGAGCGACGCGAGCGCCTGGGCCCAGTCGAGCGTTTCGGCCACGCCCGGCACCTTGGCCAGCCGCACCTGGCGGAGCGTCTCCATGAACTTCGCGATCTCGCGGGCGAGCCGCTGGTTGATCCCCGGCACCTTGCGCGCGATGATCCGCAGCTCCTTGTCCGGCGACGGATAGTCGATCCAGAGATAGAGGCACCGGCGCCGGAGCGCGTCCGACAGCTCGCGCGTGCGGTTCGAGGTCAGGATGACGTGCGGCGGGTGCGTCGCCTTGATGGTGCCGATCTCGGGGATCGTCACCTGCCAGTCGGAGAAGACCTCGAGCATGAATGCTTCGAATTCTTCGTCGGTGCGATCGCACTCGTCGACCAGGAGCACCGGTGCCTGCGAGTCCTGCGTGATCGCCTGCAGCAGCGGACGGCGCAGCAGGAAGGGCTCCGAGAAGATCTCGTGCTCCTTGTCGGACATCGCCCGGTTGTTGTGCCCCGCCTCCTCCAGCTTGATGTGCAGAAGCTGCTTCTGGTAATTCCACTCGTAGAGCGCGGTGGAGACGTCGAGCCCTTCGTAGCACTGCAGGCGGATCAGGTTCGTCCCGAGCATGCGCGCCATCACCTTGGCGACTTCGGTCTTCCCGACGCCGGCCGGGCCCTCGATGAGCAGCGGCTTGTGCAGCCGCATCGCGAGGTGAACGGACGTCGCGACCGGCGCGTCCGTGACGTATTCCGCCGCTTCCATCATCTCCTGGATCTTCCGGATCTCTTCGCGCATGACTAGCTATTGTACATGAAGCTTCGCGTAGTCTTCCGGCGTGTCGACGTCGGGCGGCATGGCGGAATCGATGGCGACGAGCTCGACGCGCTCGGGACGCGCGGCCACCACCGCGCGCGCGCCGCGGTCGCCGCCGAGCGCGCGCAGCTCGGCAAAGACCTCCGAGGAAAAGACGACCGGCGTGCCCTGGACGCCGCGATAGGCCGGCGCGGCGATCGGTTTGCCGGCGCGCTGGAAGGCCTCGAGCAGCGCGCGCACGACGGCGTCGGGGATTCGCGGCTGGTCGCCGAGCGCGATCATCGCGGCCCGCGTCCACGGCTTCAGGGCGCCGACGCCGACGGCGATCGAGGTGCCCTGGCCGTCCTGCGGGCGCGGATTCACGGCGAAGCGGACCTGCAGATCCGACAGCGCCTGACGGATCGCCGCGTCGTCGGCGCCGGTGACGACCACGACGTCCTCGACGTGCGGGATGATCCGCTCGACGGCCCAGCGCACGACCGGCTTGCCCTGGAGCTGGAGCAGGAGCTTCTGCCGGCCCATGCGCCGCGCCAGTCCAGCCGCCAGCACGACGGCCGCGATCACCGGCGCCTCATGCTGGCGCCCTCACGCCCACAGAGCCTCGAGCTCCTTGGCCACCTCGTCCGCCCGCTGCAGCTGCCACCAGTGCGAGCACCCGGCGTACGCGACGAACCGCGCGCCGGTGCGGCTCGCCAGCCGGCTGCCGAACACGGGCGCCGCGTACGGATCGTCGGCGCCCCACAGAACGAGCCCGCGCGCGCCGACGCGGGCGAGGCCGTGCTCCCATTCCGCGCCCACGCGCACGCCCGAGCGATAGAGCGCGAGAATGCTCCGCTTCATCGTCGCGTCGACGTGGCGCGCCGCTTCCGCCGCATCTGCGGCCGGCACGCCCGCCGCGACGAGGCCGGGCGCCAGCGTCTCCGGCGTGACCTTCTCCATCACCTGCTCGCCGACTTCCGGCGTCTGCCAGAGCTTCGCCACCTTGTGCCATTCGTACTCGGGATCGAGCGGCGCCCCACCCACGGCCCAGGTCCGTAGCAGCGTGGGCTCGAGCGAGGCGACCCGCAGCGCCAGGATGGCGCCCCAGTCATGCGCGACGAGGTCGACGGGCCCGTCCACGTTGTCCACCTCGCGCATCAGCCAGTCGCAGTACGCCTCCTTGCTGCAGTCGAACCCGGCCGGAACTTCGCACCCAAAGCCCGGCAAGGACAGCGTGACGACATCAGCGCGATGCAGTCGGCCGATCAACGCCCGCCACACCCGCCACGTATCGGGCACCCCATG
>QHSM01000057.1 GCA_003221595.1 Candidatus Rokuibacteriota bacterium
GGTCGCCGGGCAGCCCACGATGCCGCGGATGTTGTCCATACCGGTCTGCAGGCTCGAGAGCCCGGCCTCCTCGAGCCGGGCAATGACCGCCGGGACCTCCTCGATCGTCACCCACCGGAGCTGGATCTGCTGGCGCGTCGTCACGTCCGCGATGTTCCGGCCCGTCGCCTTCGTGATCTGGCCGAGCAGACGCGCCTGGGCCGCGGTGAGGATGCCGTTGGCCATCCGGATGCGCATCATGAAGTGGCCGGGCGTCGGCTTGCGCTGGAACACGCCGACCCACTTCAGCCGCTCCTTGTCGTCGTCGGCGATGGTGCGCCAGCCCTCGCGGGCGAAGCGCACGAGGTCCTCGGTGACGTCGAGGCCGTCACGCTCGGATTTGAGCGCCTCGATCTTGTTCATCGGCTCGACTCGCCGAGCAGGGGCGCCTCGGCGACCCGCCGCAGGCGCACGGCGCACGCCTTCAGCTCCGGCTGCTGCGACACCGGATCGCGATCGCTCAGGGTCAGGTTGTTGGCGCTCTTGTAGAAGCCGGCCAGCCGGCCCCAGTGAAAGGGCAGAAAACACGTGCCCTCACGGATGGCGGCGCTCACGCGACACTGCGCCACCGCCTTGCCGCGGCGGGACGCGATCTCGACGAAGTCGCCGTCCTGGATGCCGGCGCGGCGCGCGTCGCCCAGATGCACCTCGAGTACCGGCTCGGGCGTTCGCGCAGCGAGCGCCGGCGACTTGCCCGTCCGCGTCAGCGTGTGCCAGTGGTCGCGCACGCGTCCCGTCGTGAGCACCAGTTGAAAGTCGGCGTCCGGCCCCTCGACCGGCTCGGCGTGCTCGACGGCGAGAAAGCGCGCCCGCCCGTCCGGCGTCGGGAAGCGGCCGTCGGTGTAGAGACGCGCGGTGCCCGGATGGTCGGTCGACGGCACCGGCCACTGCAGCGGCCCGTCCGTCCGGAGGCGGGCGTGACTCACGCCCGAGTAATCGCAGACCGCTCCGGCGGTCAGCGACGCGAACTCGTCGAAGACCTCGGCCGTGCTTGCGCATGCGAACCCCTCCTTCCACCCCATCTCGTGAGCGAATCGCGTCAGGATCTCGGCGTCCGGCAGCGCTTCACCCGGCGGGTCCACGAGTCGTGGAAGGTAGGTGAGCCTCCGCTCCGAGCTGGTCATCACGCCGTCCTTCTCGGGCCACTGGGCGGCGGGCAGAAGGACGTCGGCGAAGCGCGTGGTCTCGGTCGGGTGATAGGCGTCCTGGACGACGACGAGGTCGGCCTGGCGCAGCGCCTTCTCGACCAGATCGAGATCGGGCATCGAGGCCGCCGGGTTCGTGCACATGATCCACACCGCCCGCACCGCGCCGGCGGCGAGGCCTTCGAAGATCTCCAGCGCCGAGCGTCCGGGGTTCGACGGCAGCCGTCCGGCGGGGATCGCCCAGTGGCGCTCGACGGCTTCGCGCGCGGCGGCGTCGGCGACGAGTCGGTAGCCGGGCAGGAGATGGGCGAGGCCACCCGTCTCGCGGCCGCCCATCGCGTTCGGCTGGCCGGTCAGCGAGAACGGCCCCGCGCCCGGGCGGCCGATCTGGCCCGTCGCCAGATGCAGATTGATGATCGCCGCGTTCTTGTCGGTGCCGACGTGGCTCTGATTGATCCCCATCGACCACAGGCTCAACGCGGCGCGGGCGCGACCGAATCGCAGCGCGGCCGTCACGATCGCCTCGCGCGAGAGGCCGGTCAGCGCCGCGCCGCGCCCGGGCGGATAGCCTGGCCCGTCGCCAGATGCAGATTGATGATCGCCGCGTTCTTGTCGGTGCCGACGTGGCTCTGATTGATCCCCATCGACCACAGGCTCAACGCGGCGCGGGCGCGACCGAATCGCAGCGCGGCCGTCACGATCGCCTCGCGCGAGAGGCCGGTCAGCGCCGCGCCGCGCCCGGGCGGATAGCGCTCGATGACGGCTATGAGCTCCTCCCAGCCCGTCGTGCGCTCCGCGATGAAGCGCGTGTCGAGGAGGCCCCCGCGCCACAGCACGTGGAGCATCGAGTGGAGCAGCGCGATGTCGGAGCCGGGCCGCAGCGACAGGTGCAGATCGGCGAGGTCGGCGGTCTCGGTCCAGCGCGGGTCGACGACGATGACCGTCACGTCGTCCGGCGCCTGGAGCTTGCGCCGCCGGATCCGCTTGAAGGTGACGGGATGACAGTCGGCGGTGTTGGTGCCGAGCAGCAGGAAGCAGTCTGCGCGGTCGATGTCCTCGTACGTGGCCGGCGGGCCGTCCGAGCCGAGCGAGCGCGCGTATCCGGCGGCGGCCGAGGCCATGCAGAGCCGCGAGTTCGTGTCGAAGTTGTTGGTGCCGATGAACCCGCGCGCGAGCTTGGAGGCGAGGTAGTACTCCTCGGTGAGGAGCTGGCCCGACGCGTAGAAGGCGACGGCGTCCGGACCGTGGGCGGCGACGATCTCGCGCACGCGCTCGGCGGTGAACCGGAGCGCCAGCTCCCACGGCGCTCGCTCGAGCGGCGAGCCGCGCCGCGAGCGGATCTGCGGATGAAGGAGTCGGTCCGCCGTACGCAGGACCGGCGGGAGATGGACCGCCTTGGCGCAGACGTCGCCGAGGTTCGCCGGGTGGGCGGGATCCCCCTTCACCCTGGCGACCCGGCCGTCCTGGATCTGCACGAGGAGCCCGCACCCCACGCCGCAGTACGGGCACATCGTCGACCGCCAGGCCGGCTCGGCCACGACGGTCGCGTCACGCGGTGGCATGAGCCTGCTCCTCGAGAAAGGCCAGGATCGAGTCCCGGAGCCAGAAGTAGTCGGCCCGCCCGAGCAGCTCGTCGCGGCGACGCGGCCGGGGGAACGGCACGTCGAAGATCCGTCCGATCGTCGCGGCGGGGCCGTTCGTCATCATGACGATCCGATCGGCGAGCTGAAGGGCCTCGTCCACGTCGTGAGTGACCATAAGCACGGTCCTGCGAGCCGCAGCACGGCCGGGGGCTGGGCCCCCCGCGTGCGAGGCGAGCCTGACATCGGTCTTGCGTTGGGCCTCCCAGAGCGCGATCAGCTCGTCCTGCAGGTCCATCCGAGTCAACGCGTCGAGAAGCGAGAACGGCTCGTCGAGCAGCAGGAGACGCGGCTCGAGCGCGAAGGCCCGGGCGATGCCGGCGCGCTGCTGCATCCCGGCCGACAGCTCGCGGGGATAGCGTCCTCCCTGCCCACCGAGCCCGACCGAAGCCAGGTACGACTCGACGTCGCGATCGGCCCTGGGCGCGACCCGATCGCGGGCGAGCCGCACGTTGTCGCGCACCGACATCCATGGCAGGAGCGTCGCCGACTGAAAGACCACGCCGCGGTCGGTGCCCGGCCCGTCGATCTCCCGCCCGCCGATCACGACGCCCCCGGTGCTCGGCGTCGTGAGCCCCATGAGGATCGAGAGGACCGTCGTCTTGCCGCAGCCGGAATGGCCGAGGAGGCAGACGAACTCGCCCTCGTCGACGTACAGCGTGAAGTCGCGAACGATGACTGCCGGGCCCGCGGGCGTGTCGTACGTCTTGCCGAGCTGCGCGATCTCGACGAACGCTGTCATTGTATCGGAGCTCGAGGCCGGGGCTCCCGAGGGTGGCCTGCTGTAGATGCTAGCCGGCTCCGTCCGCGCAGGAACTCGACCAGCGCTTGCCGCGCCTTTTGATAGGCCGGCTCGAGGCTCATGTGGCGCCGCGGCCGCGGCCTCGGCAGACCGACCTCGATCGCCGGCCCCAGGACCGCGTTCGGCCCCGGCGTCATCGGGTAGATCCGGTCGGCGAGCAGGATCGCCTCGTCGACGTCGTTGGTGATCAGCATCACCGTGGTCCGCCGCTCGCCCCAGATCCTCAGGAGCTCGTCCTGCAGCGTGGCGCGCGTGAGCGCGTCGAGCGCGCTGAACGGCTCGTCCATCAGGAGGAGCTTGGGCTGCATCGCGAGCCCGCGGGCGACCGCGACCCGTTGCCGCATGCCGCCCGACAGCTCGCGCGGCCGCTTCCAGGCGGCCGGCGTCAGGTTGACGAGGGCGATGAGCTCGTCGGTCAAGCGCCGGCGCGCCGACGCCGGCAGCGTCGGGTTCACGGCATCGACGGCGAGCGCCACGTTGCTGCGCACGCTGAGCCACGGGAGCAGCGAATACTGCTGGAACACGATGCCGCGCTCGGGGCCCGGCTCCGTCACCGGCGCGCCGTCGAGGCGGATCTCGCCCGCGTCCGGGGTGACGAGACCGGCGATGAGGGACACGAGCGTGGTCTTCCCGGAACCGGAGTAGCCGACGACCGCGACGAACTCGCCCTCGTCGAGGGTCAGATCGACGCCGCCGAGCACCGGGGTCACGCCGCCGCGCGCGCGATACGACTTGCGCAGACCGCGGACCTCCAGATAGGCCATCAGCTGATCCGGACGCGGGCCTCGACCAGGCCCATCAGGCGATCGAGCACGAAGCCGATGGCGCCGATCGTGAGGACGCTGAGGATGATGTGCGAGTAGACGAGGCTATTGTATTCCTGCCACAGAAAGCCGCCCACGCCGGGCGTGCCCGTCAGCATCTCCGACGCCACGATCACCAGCCACGCGAGTCCGAGCGACAGGCGGTAGCCGGTGAAGACGTAGGGCAGCGTGGCCGGGATGACGATCCGCCGCAGCGTCGTGGTCCGCGAGAGCTTCAGCACGCGCCCGACATTCAGGTAATCCTGGCTGATCGACCGGACGCCGACCGCGGTGTTGATGACGGTCGGCCACATCGCGCACAGCGCGATCGTGAAGATCGCCGCCGGCTCGGACTTCTGGAAGATCACGAGCCCGAGCGGCAGCCACGCCAGCGGCGAGATCGGGCGCATGAACTGCACGATCGGATCGAACGACTGATGAAACCGGCGCGAGAGCCCGAGGAGAAACCCGATCGGCGTGCCGATGGCCAGCGCCAGGGCGAACCCCTTGCCGACCCGCACCAGCGAGTAGAAGGCGAGCCGGCCCATGCCCTGGTTCATCTCGCCGTCCTTGAAGAACGGATCCAGGATGTACCGCCGCGATTCCTGCCAGGTCCGGAGCGGTGACGGGAGGTCCGGCGCAAGCGTCGCGCTAACGATCGCCCACACGACGAGGACGCCCGCCGCCCCCAGCAGCGGCAGGATCACCTTCTGATAGGTGTCGATTGGCATGAAGCTCCCCCCTACGCCATCGAGTGGATGGCGAAGCTCTTCGCGTATTTCTCGGGCTCGGCCGGATCGAAGGTGACGCCGTCGAAGAGCGTCTCCTTCTTCATGTCCTCGCGGGGCGTCTCGACGCCCATCTCCTGCGCGACCTCGCGGAAGATGTCGGGCCGGTGCACTCGCTCGACGAGCCCCTTGTAGTCCGGCGTCTCCTTCACCATGCCCCAGCGGCGGAACTGACTGAGCCACCACACGCCGTGCGATCGGAGGGGAAAGTTGGCGTGCCGGTCGAAGAAGGTCATGTAGTACTTGTCCTTCTCCTTCCGTCCGTCGCCGTAGTCGTAGTCGCCGAGCAGGCGGCCGTAGATGATCTCCTTCGGGCAGTTGATGTACTGGGGCTGCGAGACGACCTCGGCCATGCGCGCGCGGTTCTCGAGCTTGTCGATCCACTGGCTCGCCTCGACGACCGCGCGCATGGTCGCGCGGACGGTCTTCGGATTCTTCGCGGTGAACTCCTCCGTGAAGGCGAGCACCTTCTCGGGATGGTCGCGCCAGAGCTGCTGCGTGGTGATCGCGGTGAAGCCGATGCCGTCGGCGATCGCGCGCGCGTTCCACGGCTCGCCGACGCAGAAGCCGTCCATCTTGCCGACCTTCATGTTGGCGACCATCTGCGCCGGCGGGATGGTGATGAGCGAGACGTCCCGGTCCGGATGGATGCCGCCGGAGGCGAGCCAGTAGCGCATCCACATCGCGTGCGTCCCCGGCGGGTACGTCATGGCGAAGGTCATCGGGCTGCTCTTCGCCTTCGCCTCCAGCGCCAGCGGCTTGATCTGGGCCGGCGTCTTCAGCCCCTTGTCGCCGAGTGCCTTCGTCAGCGTGATCGCCTGCCCGTTCCGGTTGAGATAAAGCGGGACGATGGTCGGCTTCTGGGGCGAGCCCTGGAGCCCCATCGTCATGGCGTAGGCGGTGCCGAGCAGCAGGTGGGTCGCCTGGTTCTCACCGATCGTCAGGCGGTCGCGGATGACCGCCCACGAGGCTTCCTTCGAGATCGTCGACTCGATGCCGTATTTCTTGAAGAGCCCGAGCTCGTGAGCCATCACGAGCGACGAGCAGTCGGTCAGCGCGATGATCCCGATCCTGACCTTCGGCGCCTCGGGCCCGTCGGCGGCGTACACGCCGCCGGCCCAGCCGCCGGGCACGCCGGCGAGGAGCGCGGCGGTGGTGGTGGTGGTCTTGAGAAACTCCCGGCGCGTCACGTCCATTCGTCCTCCAGACACAATTCGGCGTCAGAAAAAGAAAAGGCGCCGGGCCTCGGTTCGAGGCCACAGCGCCGTCGCTGTCGCTTTCGCGGCGTCAGTCATTGACGCCCGCCGCACATCGAGTAGTGCAGCAGACGTGCCAGTGGCTTCGTGAAGTGAGGGTCAGTCTATCCAGGCACTTACGCCGGGCTCGCGGGTGAGCGCACGCGAGGTGCTGCCGAATTTCAGTGCGGGGAGGGTCGTCCTGCTGAACCGGCGAGCAGCGTGATCAGCGCTCACACGACAGGCGCATGCGATTCTTCGCAATCCAGCCGTACACGCGCCGGGCGACGGGGCGAGCGCCTGGTAGGGCGAAGACCGTGGCCAGCCACCCCAGGCCGCGGATGCGGCGGAGCAGCTCGGGGACGGCGTCGGCGCCGGTGAGGGTGCGCCCGCCCGGCAGCACGAGCTGCATCGCGGTCATGCACGCCTCGTCGGAGATCTGGGGGAAGCGCGTGCGGCGCGACACCGACCGGCACGGCAGGATCTCCAGCTCGCCGCGGGAGAGCGCCAGGCGCATGAGCCAGAGCGCGCTGGCCCGGCACATCGCGCACTCACCGTCGTAGATCAGGACGGCGGACGCTGACCCCATCCCTTGAGCGTACGGTAGTAGAGGACCAGACCGCCCGCGACCGCCAGCGCGACGATCGCCTGGGCGACGGACGCGGTCGTCCGGTCACGGGCGAGGAGCACCGCCGCGTAGAAGACGAAGAACGCGATCCCCGCGCCGATGAGGATGCGGTGGGCGGTGATCAGCTTCACGGCGTCCGGCGTCAGGCGCCGAGCACGACCTTGATGGCATCGCGCGTGACGCTGACGAGCCGGTCGATCTCCGCCTCGCTCACGACGAGCGGCGGCGCGAAGTAGACCGAGTCGCCGGGCCCCGGATGGGGGCCGGTCGACGGGCGCGTCCGCGTGACGACGCCGCGCTTCATCATCTCGGCCTGGATGCGCGGCGCGATCTTCTTGTCGCCGGGGAAGTTCTTCTTGGTCGCGCGGTCCTCCACCAGCTCGACCGCCGCCAGGAGCCCCTTGCCCCCGCGGATGTCGCCGGCGTTGGGATGATCGCCGAACGCCTGCTGGAGTCCCTGGTGGAGCCGCGTCCCCATCTTCGCCGCGTTCTCCCAGAGCCGCTCGCGCTCCATGATCTCGAGGTTCTTCAGGCCGACCGCGCAGCACGTCGGATGACCGGAATAGGTGTAGGCGTGCATCCAGCGATCCTCGGGCTTCACCGAATCCATCGCGTCCTTGATGGCCTTGGTGATCATGATGCCGCCGAGCGGGAGGTAGCCCGACGTCACGCCCTTCGCGAACGAGACGATGTCGGGCTTGACGTTCCAGTGGCCGAGCGCGAACCAGCGCCCGGTCCGGCAGAAGCCGGTGATGACCTCGTCGGCGATCATCAGCACGTTGTGGCGGTTGCACACCTCGCGCACGCGGGGCCAGTAGTCGTCGGTCGGGTAGATGACGCCGCCGCCGCCGTGGATCGGCTCGCCGATCATCGCGGCCACCGTGTCGGCGCCCTCGCGCAGGATCGTTTCCTCGATCTCCCGCGCCGCCGCCTGCCCCACGCTCTCGCCGGGCTTCGCGCCCTGGAACCGGTAGGGATAGCAGGTCTGGACGTGGAGGAATCCGGGCACGCGCGGCTCGAACATCTTCCAGTACGCGGGCATCCCGGTGGCGCTCATCGCCTGCAGCGTGACGCCGTGGTAGGACTGGTGGCGTGCGATGATCTTGACCTTGTCGGGCTTGCCCTTCGCCTTCCAGTAGAAGCGCGCAGTCTTGAACGCCGACTCGTTCGACTCGGCGCCGCCGCAGGTGAAGAACACCGCCTGCATGTTGTCGTACGCGATCTCCATGAGCCGGCCGGCCAGCGAGATGGCCGGGATGCTCGAGGAGCCGACGTAGCCGGTGAAGTAGGCGAGGTCCTTCATCTGGGCCGCCGCAGCGTCGGCCAGCTCGGTGCGGCCGTGGCCCACGTTGACGTTCCAGAGGCCGGAGAGCCCGTCGATGTACTCGTGGCCCCCGATCTCCTGGATGGTCGCGCCGCGACCGCGAACGTAGATGACCGGCTCCGCGTTGTCGACGGGGTGGTGGAGGGGATGGATCAGGTGATCCTGATCGGCCTTGACGAGCTCGGCGGCGGTCATCGCCATTGCGTTCTCCTGTTCTGAGGCACGCACGACCTTCAGCGTGCGGCCGGGCGCGGGTGCGCCCGCCGGTAATCCCCGTCCGGGATGGGTACGGCCCGATCCCGGCGTCCACGGTAGCGGTAGATCCACGCGCGCGTGCGCCGCCCGGTGGCGAGCGTGACGGTGGCGCGGTGACGATCGAAATTGTACCCCTCTGCGCGGTCGAGCACCGCGAGAAGTTCGGGATCGTCGAGCCGGTAGACCTCGCCGAGGACCCGCCCGGCGCCGTCCACCAGCCCCGGAAAGTCGCCGAGGTCGAGCAGGGTGCCCCGGACGCGCCCCGGCCCGAGGAGCTCCGCGCCGGAGGCGAGCAGGCGATGCAGGCCGTAGCCGCGCATCAACGTGCCGTACGCGAAGAGAATCGTCGCGGCGCGCGGGCGGCGGCGCGGCGACTGGGCTCTGGGCAAGCTCGAGTCAGGAGGTCTCGACGGCCTGGAGCACCGCGCCGAGAAAGTCCGGCTCGGGCACGGCGCCCTCGAACTGACGCGGTCCGACGCCACCGACATGTGCTGTGCCAGGCGCACGGCCCGGGGACAGTGGGGTCAGGTGGGCGTCGAGAAGACCTTGATGTCGACGTCGGCGGCGAGCGCGCGCAGCGAGGCCAGCGTGTCCTCGGACAGCGCCGGCTCGCCGGTCGACGCCACGATGATCGAGTCGATCAGGTTGCTGAACTCGTAGCCGAGCGGCACGCCGTAGAAGCGGATGCCGTAGTCGCGGCTACCCTCGACGACGATGGCCGGCACCTGGTCGACGCCGTACGCTTCGGCGCGCTCGTGGTCGATCGCGAGATTGAGCACCTCGACCGTGATCTGGTCGGAGAGCTCGGCGACCTCTCGCACGAGCTGCTCGTTCTGCTGGCAAAGCTCGGCGGCTTCGAGCGACTGTGAGAACACGACTAGCTTGACGGGCCCGCCGATCCTCTCGAACTCCTTGCGAACGGCGGCCTGGTCGCGAGCGCTGAGGATGGGCATGGCGTCATTATACCGGCTCCCGGGGTGCAGGTGGCCGAGCGACGCTCCTGGCGATCAGCGCGGCGCCGGCACGGGCAGAGCGAAGCATAGTGTCGCACCGCCGTCGGCGTTATTGGCAGCCCACAGCCGCCCGTTGTGAGCCGTGATGATGGAGCGGCAAATCGACAGCCCGAGCCCCAGCCCCTGCTCCTTCGTCGTCACGAAGGGCTCGAACAGCCGGTCGAGCACGAACGGCGGCATCCCGTCGCCGCGATCCTGCAGCGAGACCTGCACCGTGCGATCACCGTCCGCCGTCGCGACGGTCGCGGTCAACGTGCGCTCCATCGGCGCGGTGGCCGTCATTGCCTCGCACGCGTTGACGATGAGATTCAGGACCACCTGCTGCAGCTGAACACGGTCGCCGCGCACCGCTGGCAAGTCGCGCGCCACCCGGAGATGCACCTTCACGTTACGCGTAACCAGCTCGCTGTGGGCCAGGCCGAGCGTCTCTCTGACGATCTCGCCGAGATCGAGCGCCTGGAACTCGGGCTCGCCCTTCTTCAACAGGGTCCGCACCCTCCGGATGACTTCTGCCGCACGGTGGTCGTCTTCGACGATGTCCTTGAGGATCTCGCGCATCTCGGCCATGTTGACCGATGGCCCGGCGAGCAGCCGCTGGGCGGCCTGGGCATTGGTCATGATGGCCGCCAGCGGCTGGTTCAGCTCGTGGGCCAGCGTGCCGGACATCTCGCCGAGAATCGCCACGCGGGTCAGATGCGCCAGCTCCTGGCGCTGCTGCTGAACTTCCAGCTCGGCCTGCTTGCGGTCAGTGATGTCGACACACGAGCCAATGTACCCGGCGAAGCTGCCGTCGGACCCGACGCGCGGCACACCACTAGCGCGCACCCACCGGTACTCGCCATCGAAACGCCTGAGCCGGTACTCCATCCGGAACGCCATCCGCGCGTCGAAGGCCTCGCCATACGTCTGCAGGCACCGCTCGAGATCATCGGGGTGCACACCATCGGCCCAGCCATTGCCCAATTCCTGTTCCATGGCGCGTCCGGTGAATTTCAACCAGGGCTTGTTGAAGAAATCGCAGAGCGCGTCAGCTCCGGCGCGCCAGACCATCACCGGGGCGGTGTCGGCCATGATGTGAAAGCGCTCCTCGCTCTCGCGCAGAGCTTGCCCGGCTTGCCGCCGTTCCTCGAGGAGCGCGGCCAGGATCAGCAGCGGCGCGCATGCGACGTTCAGAAACAGCAGCAGCGAGGTCACGTTCTGAGCGGGAAGCTCGGCGCCGAACGGCCCACCGCCGCGGACCGCGCCCCACAGCGCCAGCGCCCCGAGGATGAGCACGGACACGCACACGCCGCCCACCCCGAAGCGTACCGTGGCCCACAGCAGAAAA
>QHSM01000743.1 GCA_003221595.1 Candidatus Rokuibacteriota bacterium
CGATCACCCGCCTGCAAGACATGGGTGTCGAGCCCTATCTCGTCGCCTCGGTGCTCGAGGGCGTCCTCGCCCAGCGGCTGGTCCGGCGCATCTGCGCGACGTGCCGCGTGTCCGATACGCCGCCGGCGGCCGACCTCAGCGCCCTCGGCATCGCCGGCGCCGACGGCACGCACCTCTACCGCGGGAGCGGCTGCGATGAATGTCGGGGCACCGGCTACCGCGGCCGGACGGGCATCTACGAGCTGTTCCCCATCAGCGAGGACGCGCGAAGCCTCATCCTCCGGCGCGCGCCGACGCGCGACATCCGCCGGGCGGCGCTCGAGGCCGGGATGGTCACGCTGCGACTCGACGGCTGGGCCAAGGCGTGCGCCGGCGTGACCACGATCGAAGAAGTGCTCCGGGTCACTCAGGAAGACGCGTAATATCGATGCCCGTTTTCGTCTACCGGGCCGCCGACCGGCGCGGCCAGACGATCGACGGCGTGATGGAGGCGCCCGACGCCCGCGCCGTCGTCGAGCGGCTCCAGCGCGACGCCTACTTCCCGATCCGGGTCGCCCCCCACGCCGAGCGCGGGCGGTGGCTCTCCCTCGGCGGCTCCTCGCGCGTCCGCCGCCAGGATCTCCTGGCGTTCACGCAGCAGCTCGCCACGCTCTTCGAGGCGGGCCTGCCCCTCGACCGCGCGCTGTCGATCCTGGAGGAGCTGGCGCCCAACCAGCGCGTCAAGTCGATCGTCGCCGACCTGCTGCTGGGCGTTCGGGGCGGCTCGTCCCTGAGCGAGGCGCTCACCAAGCATCATCCCCGCCCGTTCTCGCGCCTCTACATCAACATGATTCGCGCCGGTGAGCGCGGCGGCGTGCTCGAGCTCACGCTGCGGCGGCTCGCCGAGTTCCTGGAGGCGCGCGCCGCGTTCGCGGAGGCGGTCCTCACGGCGGTCGCCTACCCGGCCGTCGTCTTCACCTTCGGCATCGGCGCCATCATCTTTCTCATGACGTTCGTCATCCCGCGGTTCGCGACGATCTTCGCCGACCTCGGGCAGACCGTCCCGCTGCCGACGCAGATCTTGTTGTGGGTGAGCGCGGGCTTCCAGGCGTACTGGTGGGTCGGCGTGATCGCGCTCCTCGCGGGCGTCCTGGCCTGGCGCGTGTGGACCGGCAGTCCCCAGGGACGGCTCCGCTGGGATCAGACGCTGCTCGGACTGCCGCTGATCGGGCCGCTCATGATGAAGATCGAGACGGCGCGCTTCGCCCGGACCCTCGGCACCATGCTCAAGAGCGGAGTGCCGGTCATGAGCGCGCTCGCCGTGGTGGGCGACACGATGACCAACCGGGCGATCGGCCACGCCGTCGAGCAGCTCGCCGACGGCGTGAAGCGGGGCGGAACCATCGCGGCCGGCATGCAGTCGCAGGCGCCGGCGCCGTTCCCGGTGCTCGCGATCCACATGGTCCGGGTCGGCGAGGAGACCGGCCGCCTGGAGGACATGCTGCTCAAGGTCGCCGAGACGTTCGAGGCCGACGTGGGGACCGATCTCAAGCGCGTGCTCCGGCTCCTGGAGCCGATCATCATCTTCGGTATGGGCGTGCTCGTCGCCTTCGTCGTCGTCGCGATGATGCTCGCGATCTTTTCGATCAACGAGATTCCGCTGTGAGGCGGCGGGGGTGGTGCGCGAGGGGGTGGCCGAGCCCTCCGGCGAGCCGACGGCTCTCATGAGCGCGAGTCTGGATCGAATGCGCCTTGGTGTCCGCGCGCTGACTACACGGGTCGCCGGAGGGCTCGGCCACCCCCTCGCGCACCACCCCCGCCGATCACCGGGGACGCGTGACGCGAAGTCGCGGGAGCCGCGACGACTGCGAGGCCTGCTTGGCGGCGAGGCGGGGTTCACGCTGATCGAACTGCTCGTT
>QHSM01000058.1 GCA_003221595.1 Candidatus Rokuibacteriota bacterium
CTCCGTGTACCGGGGGATCTCCACCGAGGCGGAGGCGCGCGCGCCGGTCGATCCCCTGCCCTGGTCCGAGCGACCGGGCTCGGACCAGACACGCTGGACGGCGACGGTCCCGGTGGCCGCGCGTGCCGCGCACGTGTACTCGGAGTGCGCGCGCATCTGGAATCCGATTCACACCGACATCGCGGTGGCGCGCCTGGCCGGGCTGACGGCCCCGATCCTCCACGGCTCCGCGACGCTCGCCCTGGCGGTGTCGCAGCTGGTCCAGCAGGATCTCGACGGCGATCCCACGCGCGTGACCGAGATCGCCGTGCGCTTCACCGGGATGGTGTCCATGCCGTCGAGCTTCGTCGTGCGCGGGCGCGGGCGCGCGGGCGGCGTGATCGCGTTCGACGCCGTCGACACGCAGGGCGATTCCGTGCTGGCGGACGGAGTCCTCCGGGCATGAAGCAGATGACCCGGCGCGAGCGCGTCACGGCGGCCGTCAACCGCCAGCCCGTCGACCGCGTTCCCTACGCGGTGTGGCGGCACTTCCCGACCGTCGATCACTCGCCGGCGGGTCTCGCCCAGGCGACGCTCCGGTTCCACGAGCGGTACGGATCGGACTTCCTGAAGATCACGCCGCGCGGCGGCTACGCCGTCGAGGCGTGGGGATGCGTGGAGGCCGACGCCGTGCTGGAGGACGGGCACCGGGCGTGCGCGAGCTGCGCGGTTCGCTCGGCGGAGGACTGGCGGAAGATCCGTGCGCTCGACCCGGCGTCGGCGCCCGGCTACGCCGAGGAGCTCGAGACGATCATCCGGCTCGGCTTCGATCGCCGGATCGGCGATGCGCCGGTCGTGCCGACGCTCTTTTCTCCGCTGTCGCTGGCCCGGAAGCTGTCGGGCGACCGCTTGCCCGGCGACCTGCGCGAGCATCCGACGCTCGTCGCGGGCGCCCTCGAGGCCATCACCGAGACGCTCATCGCGTTCGCCCGGCGGGCCCTCGACGAGGGCGTGTCGGGCATCTTCTACTCGATCCAGGCGGCGAGCCGCTCGGCAAACTCCGAGGAGGACTACGCGCGCTTCGGCGAGCCATACGACCGGCAGTTCCTGGAGGCGATCCGCTCGAAGTCAGCGCTGACGATCATCCACTGCCACGGCGACCGGCTCATGTTCGATCGGCTGGCCCGCCTGCCCGGCCACGCCTGGAACTGGGACGACCGGGGGACGCCGCCGTCGCTCGCCGAGGCCCGGGCTCAGGTGCCCGGCGCGGTCATCGGCGGGCTCCACCAGTGGCGAACGCTCCGCGACGGCACGGCCGAGCAGGCGGTCGACGAAGCGCGGGACGCGGTCGCGCAGACCGCCGGAACCGGGCTGATCGTCGGCCCGGGCTGTGTGCTGCCGATGAACACGCCCGACGCGACGGTGGCGGCCGTGGTGCAGGCGCTCGGCGGGCCGCTCAAGAAAATCCCCGGGGTCGCGCCCTAGCGGTCACTTTCCGACGTTGAATCGGAAGTGGCAGATCTCTCCGTCGCGCACGAGGTAGTCCTTGCCCTCGAGCCGGAGCTGGCCCCGGGTCCGTAGCTCGGGAAACGAGCCCTCGACCGCCACCAGGTCGTCGTAGCTGTTGACCTCGGCACGAATGAATCCGCGGCCGATGTCGGAGTGGACCGAGCCGGCCGCGTCCTGGGCCCGCGTGCCCTGGGCAATGGGCCACGCCCGGACCTCGTCCTCGCCGACCGTGAAGAAGGACACGAGCCCGAGCAGGGCGTAGCAGTCGCTGAGCACCCGGTGGATCGCGGGTTCCTTCAGGCCGAGGTCGGCCAGAAAGGCGCGCTGCTCGTCGCCGGCGAGCTGGGCCACCTCGGCCTCGAGAACCGCGGAGACCCAGCCGATCCTGGTCCACGGGCGCTCGGCGACGGCCGCGAGCCCGAAGCGCTGGACCACGCGGTCCGCCTCGCCGATCGCGCTCTCCTCGAGGTTCAGGCAATGGAGGATGGGCTTCTGCGAGAGAAAGGTGAACCCCCTCACCGCCCTGGCGTCGTCCAGCGTGAGCGCCACCGCCCGGAGCGGCCGCTCGCTCTCGAGCTCGGTCTTCAGGCGGACGAGGATCGTCTGCTCGCGGACCTCGAGCTCCTTTCGCTGCTTCTTGATCGACGCCTCCAGGCGCTCCAGCCGCCGCTCGATCACCTCGAGATCGGCCAGCAGCAGCTCGGTCTCGAGGTCCTCGATGTCGCGCTTGGGCGCCGGCGCGCCGAGCGCCTCGTCGGCGAAGGCGCGGACCACGTGAAGGAGGGCGTCCGCGTTCCTGAACTCCTTGGTGTCGAGGCTGGCGCGCTCGCCCTTCGCGATACCCGCCAGGTCCACGACCTCGAAGGTGGCGTAGGTCGTCTTCTTCGGCTTGAACAGGGCCGCGAGCCGATCGACACGCGGATCGGGCACGCGCGCCACCCCGGTGTGCAGCTCGGCGCGGCCGGAATCGTAGCGCGCGGTGGCGACGCTCGATCCGGTCAGCAGGTTGAACAGCGTGGTCTTCCCCGACTTCGCGAGACCGATCAGACCGATCTTCATGGGAGGATTATGCCAGGTGTCGTATCCTCGGGAGCGCTCTGAGCCATCCCGGGAAAGACATGGACCTCACGGGCGCGGCCGCCGCCGTGCTCATCTCGATCCTCTGGGGCGCCAACAGCGTCGTGATCAAGCTCGGCCTCGAGGACGCCCCGCCCCTGCGTCTGGCCGGGATGCGCGTGGTCGTCGGGGGCATCGTGATCTGTCTCTGGGCGTGGTCCACGGGCCGCTTCGTCGGGTTCCGCGTCGAGCGTCGAGAGTGGCGGCCGCTCGCCGTCCTGGGCCTGCTCTTCAGCGTACAGATGGCGGCGACCAACATCGGGACCTGGCTCACCAGCGCGGCCCACGCGACGATCCTGGTCAACCTCTACGCCGTGCACACGGTCGTCCTCGCCCACTTCATGATCCCGGGCGACCGGCTCTCCGTCAGCAAGGTCGGCGGCGTGCTCGTCGCGTATTCCGGGATCGTCGCGCTCTTCGCCAGTCAGTGGAGCCACGGGGCGCCGACGCTCCTGGGCGACGTGATCGTGACTGTCGCCGGCATTCTGCTGGCGGAGCGCACCGTGTACCTGGCGCGGGCCGTCCAGCGGCTGGACCCGGTCAAGCTGCTCCTGGCGCAGGCGGTGGTGGGGGCCGCCTTCTTCGCGCTCGCCTCGTTCCTCGTCGAGCCGGCGACGACCCGATGGACCGCCCGGCTCGCCGGCTCCATCGCGTACCAGGGCGTGCTGATCTCCGGCTTCAACTTCGTGGTCAACCTGGCGCTCCTGCGCGACTATCGTCCGAGCGCCCTCTCGGCGTTCTTTCTCACCCAGCCCATCTTCGGCGTCGTCGCCGCGGCGCTGGTCGCCGGCGATCCGCTGACGCCCGTGCTCGTGCTCGCCTGCGTCGCGGTCGCGGCGGGCATCGGGCTCACCTACCGCTGAGGGCCTGGGTATAATCGCCGCATGACCACCGCGCCGTCGAAGACCCTCGAGATCGTGCCCAATCCGCACCCGGATCGCGACTACGAGGTGACGATGACGGTGCCCGAGTTCACCTGCCTCTGCCCCCGCACCGGGCAGCCGGACTTCGCGACGATCCGCATCCGGTACGTGCCCGATCAGCACCTGGTCGAGCTGAAGTCGCTCAAGCTCTACCTCTGGTCGTATCGCCAGGAGGGCGCCTTCCACGAGGACGTCACCAACCGGATCCTGAACGACTTCGTCGCGGTCGCCCGGCCGCGCTGGCTCGAGGTGACGGGCGACTTCAACGTGCGGGGCGGCATCAAGACGGAGATCCGCGCGACTCATGGCAAACGCCCGGAGATCTAGACCGGCGGCCGGCGGTTCGGTCACGTCGCGAGGGCCAGCAGCACCATCCCCAGGACCATCACGACGGCGCCCAGCGCCGACTCCCTGACCCGCTGCCCCTCCCCGAACGCCACGACGCCGATCGCCATCGCGTAGAGGATCTCGACCTGCTTCACGGCCTCCACGTAGGAGGAGAGGGTCAGGACGTAGGCCTTGCCCTGGCTCAAGGTCGTGAGCGCGGCGAAGAGTCCGAGCGCGACGAACTCCTTCCAGTGACGTGGGATGGCCGAGAAGTGACGCGCGGACGTCGTCAGCACGAGCGGCGTGACGAGGAGACTCGCGGCGAGGTACGGGCCGAACGTGCCGACGACGGTGTTCGACGCCAGGATGGCCTTCTTGATCGTGATGACCGACGGCGCGTACAGGAGGGCCGCCAGCAGCGTGTAGCGCTGGCCCCGATCGGTGAGGAGGACGCGCAGGGGCTCCCAGAGCGAGATGCGCGCGCTGCGCACGTTCAGCAGGTAGACGCCGAGCGCGCTCAGGACCACGCCCGTCACGCCGAAGGCGCTCGGCCACTCGCCGATCAGCATCCCCATCACGAGCAGGATCAGGAGGCTCACCTTCCACAAGGCGGTGACCAGCGAGATCTGCGACAGCTTGAGCGCCTTCGAGAGGGCGAGCGTCGAGAGCGTCTGGCACACGCCGAACGCCGCGCACCAGCCGAAGAAGCCCGGCTTGAGCTCCGGCCAGCCGCTCAGCACGCAGGCGACAAAGGCGAACGGCAGGAGGAAGGTGAAGCGGCCCCAGACGTTGATGTACTCGTCGAGCGCGTGGCCCAGCCGCTTCATGGTCGTGTTGCGGAGCACCTGGAACAGCGCCGCCGCCAGGGCCAGGACGAGCCACATGAGAGCGATCTATGGGCGGGGGCGTCCCCGGCGTCTCAGCGGGCTTTCCAGCCCAGCGCCTGGACGTGGGTGAATACCCAGAACGCGTCGGGATGAGAGCCCCACGCCCGGAGCGCCGCGGCCATGGACTCGATCTCGGACCGCGACGCATACCCGTACTCGATCGGGCGCTCTCCCATCGGGGAAGTGAGAAGACGGTCCGCGTACGATTCGCCCCACTCGACGGTGTCCTCGCGCGTGGCGTAGCACCACACGCTCGCGGTGACCTGGAGGCTCGCGACGCCGGCCCCATTGAACAGCGCGCGCAGATGCCGGCCCATCTGCGGCTCGCCGCCGTTGCGGTACCACGTTCGCAGGTGGGTCTCCACGAAGCGGTCGATCCACGGATCTCGCGGCCAGTAGGCCACCGTGCTCCAGTCGACCTCTCGCACCGCGACGCCGCCGCCCGGCCTCACGACCCGCAGCATCTCGCGGAGGGCGAGGTCGCGCTCGCGGAGGTGCTGGAGCACCTGGTGGGCGTACGCGACGTCGAAGGCGCCGTCGGCGAACGGCAGCTCGTAGACGCTGCCTTCCTCGTAGCGGAGGTTGTGGAGCCCGCGGGCGAGCGCGTCGCGCCGGGCCCCCTCGAGCGTTTCCCGCGAGAGGTCGAGGCCGACCACCTGCCCCGCGGTGAGCCGCTCGGCCAGACCGCGCGTGATGCTGCCCGGGCCGCAGCCCACGTCGAGGAGCCTCATGTCCGGCCGGAGGTGCGGCAGGAGGAACTCCGCCGCTTCGTCGGCCGTGCGCTGGGCGTGCTGCCGCACGACCGCCGGCGCGTGGCCATGGGTGTAGAGCTCGTGTCGGAGCGGCTCGTCGGCCATGGGCGGTCAGATCTCCAGCGCGACCTTGATCGATGAGGGGTCGGTGTGCGCGGTGAACGCCTCGCCGATGCGATCGAGGCTGAACCGGTGGGTGATCAGCGGCCCCGTCCGCACGGCGCCGCTTCCGACGAGCCGGAGGGCTTCCGGGAACTCGTCCTGATAGATCATCGAGCCGGTGATCGTGATCTCGCGGCGCACGACCGAGAAGAACGACACCGGCGTGAGCTCGTGCGGGAGTCCGATGAGCACGACGCGTCCGCCCGGTCTCACCAGCTCGAGGGCATGCGTGACCGCCTCGGGCGTGCCGGCCGTCTCGACGACGAGATCGACGCCCTCGCGGCCCGAGAAGGAGCGGGCGGCCTCGGCGAGCGGGCCGTCCACGGTCGCGTGGGTTCTCTCGGCGCCGAGCTCGGCCGCGAGCGCGAAGCGCCGGCGCGAGCGGCTCACGACCATCACGCGCGCGCCGCGCGCGCGGAGCACCTGCAGGGCCAGGAGCCCGAGCGTGCCGGCGCCCACGATCGCGGCGGATTCGCCCGGCGCCGGCTTGCCCCGGTTCACGGCGCGGACCACGACGGCCAGCGGCTCGACGAGCAGCAGCGCGTCGCGGTCGGCGCCCGCCGAGGTCGACCGGCAGCACCGCGCCGGCACCCGGACGAGCTCGGCGAAGCCGCCGTCGACGTTGATGCCGATCGTGATCCGCGAGAGACACAGGTTGCGGTTGCCCTCGCGGCAGAGCGGGCACCGGCCGCACGAGTAGTTCGGCTCGATGACGACCGGATCGCCCGGGCGGACCTCCCTCACGTCGGACGCGACGCTCTCGACGCGTCCGACGAGCTCATGCCCCATCACGCGGGGATAGGCGACGGGCCGGCCGCCGCTCCAGATCTCGTGGTCGGTCCCGCACAGGCCGGCGGCGACGATCCGGACCACGGCCTCGCCCGGCTCGGGCGTCGGATCCCGCGCGGCCTCGACGCGAAGATCGCGCGGCCCGTGGAGAATCGCCGCTTTCATGGCGCCAATCTACTCGACGGCCGGGGACGCGGCAACTATGCGGCCGAGTGGCCGCCGTCGAGGAAGAGCGTCTGGCCTGTCATGAAGTCCGAGCTGGCCGACGCGAGATAGACCGCCAGCGGACCGATCTCCTCGGGCCGTCCGATCCGGCGCGCCGGGATGTCGCGCGTCAGCCGCTCGTTGATCCGGGGATCCGCAAAGGCCTCGTGGGTCATGTCGGTCGCGAACCAGCCCGGCGCGATCGCGTTCACCTGGACGTTGTGGCGCGCCCATTCGACGCCGAGCGAGCGCGTGAGCGCGATGATGCCGCCCTTCGTCGCGCCGTAGACCGTGTAGCCCGGCAATCCGACCTGACCGAGGACCGAGGCGACGTTGATCACCTTGCCGGATCTCTGGCCGATCAGGTGCGGCGCTGACGCACGACAGCCGTTGAAGACGCCGGTCAGGTTCACGTCGAGCATGAACCGCCAGTCCTCGGGGGTCAGCTCGGCCAGCGGGGCGACCTTCGCCACGCCCGAGTTATTCACGACGATGTCAAGCCGGCCGAGCTCGCGGATCGCGCGCCGGACCAGGGTGTCCACCTCGGCGTAGCTCGAGACGTCGGTGGGGACCACGACGGCCCGGCGCCCCGCCCGGGTCGCAAGCTGGGCCGTCTCCTCGAGCGCCGCCTTCGAGCGGGCGGCCAGGGCGACGTCGGCGCCCGCCTCGGCCAGCGCCACGGCGATGGCGCGGCCGAGGCCGCGGCTGGCGCCGGTGACCACGGCGACTTTGCCGGCGAGCGCGCCGGCCGCGGCGTTCAGCGGTAGAGCTCCTCGATCGCGTCCTGATACTTCTGCGAGACCACTTTGCGCTTCACCTTGAGCGTCGGCGTCAGCTCGCCGCCGTCCAGCGTGAAGTCGGTGGGCAGCACCGTGAAGCGCTTGATCCGGGCGTACGACTGCAGCTGCGTGTTCTTCTCCTCCACCGTGCGCCCGACCCGCTCGACGACCTTCGGGTGCTTGACGATGGCCGCCGCCTCGCTGGTGAGGATCCCCTGCTCGCGCGCGAACTTCGACAGCTCGTCGGAGTTCACGGTGATGAGCGCCACCGGATACGGCCGGCGATCGCCGTAGATCATCACCTGGCTGATGAACGGATCGGCCTTCAGGAGGTTCTCGATGTTCTGGGGCGCGATGTTCATGCCGCCGGCGGTCACGATGAGGTCTTTCTTTCGGTCGGTGATGAAGAGAAAGCCGTCCCCGTCGAGCGTCCCGACGTCCCCGGTGTGGAACCATCCGTCGGCGTCGAAGACCTCCTGCGTCGCCTCGGGCTGCTTGAAGTAGCCGAGCGTCGCGATATTCGGCCCGCGCGCCAGGATCTCGCCGTCGGCGGCGATCTGCAGCTGCACTCCGGGCAGCGTCTGACCAACGGAGCCGAACTTGAAGCGGTCCGGCCGGTTGAACGTGAGGACCGGGCAGGTCTCGGTCAGCCCGTAGCCCTCGAGGAGAAGAATGCCCGCGGCATGGAAGAACTCGGCGATGTCGCGCGAGAGCGGGGCGCCGCCGGACACGGCCCACTGGAGCCGTCCGCCGAGGGCCGCGTGGAGCTTCGAGAAGACGAGCTTGTGGGCGATCTTGCGCTTGACCTCGAGCGGGGTGGGCACGGGCTGGCCGCGCTGCTGATGGCGGCTCACGTCCCGTCCCACCGACACGGCCCAGTTGAAGATCTTCTTCTTGACGGGCGAGCCCGCCTCGACCCCGGCGAGGATCTTGCCGTAGACCTTCTCGAAGACGCGCGGCACGCTGCAGATGAAGTGGGGCCGCGTCTCTCTCAGATTCTCGCCGACCTTGTCCAGGTTCTCCGCGAACGCCGTCGTGAGCCCGTGCGCGACGCCGAGGAACGACTCGAGCCGCGCGAAGGAATGGGCGAGCGGGAGGAACAGCAGATGGACCCATCCCTCCTCGACGGGAGTCGCCTGCTTCGAGGCGCTCACGGCGGCGACGTGATTGCCGTGCGTCTGCATGACGCCCTTCGGCGGCCCAGTGGTGCCGGACGTGTACACGATCGTCGCGAGGTCGGTCGGGCGCGTCGAGGCCACGCGCTCGGCGAGCGTGCTCCGGTGCGCGTCGGCGCTCTCGCGTCCCAGCCTCCGGAGCATCTCCCACGTCATGACCGTCTTGGGAGGGTGCGGCGCGTCGTAGCCGCTGATGACGACGATGTGCTCGAGGTTCGGCGTCTTCTCCCGCGCCTGGAGCACCTTTGCGAGCTGCGCCGGGTCCTCGACGATAATGGTTCTCGCCCCTGAATCGTTCACGATGTAGGCGATCAGATCGGGCGGGTAGCTCGGGTAGACCGGGACCGTCACGCCGCCGGCGCTGAAGATCGCAAAGTCGGCCTGGACCCATTCGGCCCGGCTCCCCGACAGAAGCGCGACCGCGTCGCCTTTACCCCGACCGAGCGCCAGGAGGCCGAGCGCCACCTCGCGCACCGTCTCGCCGACCTCGCGCCACGTGGTCGTGTTCCAGGCTGTGCCCTGTTTGAACTGGTGCGCGGGACGGTCGGCGCTTCGCTCGACCCGTTCCCAGAAGATCCGTGCTAGGGTGTCGGCTGCCATGCCGATCCTCCTGGTAAGCCAGTAATCTCAAAGGGATAAGCGACGGTAGCACACCGCGTATAGCGCGTTGCGTGAAATTGGTTGAATTGGATAACGCGGCGCGTTATCCTGGGCTCGATTCGAGCAAGAGCGACGCAATGCAGGACAGGACGAGAACGAATAGCAGGAGGACAGGCATGGACGATCAGAAGACGGCCCGAGCGCTACTGGGTCAGCTCAGCGGCAAGGCGGTCGAGACGGCAACGGTGTGGGCGGACGCCAATCAGCGGGTGCTGCGGGAGCTCGTGGACTTTTCCGCGGCGACGGCGAAGGAAGGCGTGACGCTCTACGCCGAGCTCCAGCAGAGCGCGCTCGAGGCCCTGCGCGTGGACAGCGTCGAGAAGGCGTTCAAGCTCCTCGAGGGGCACGCGCAGACCTTCGCCCGCTCGGCGGAGCGGATCCAGACGTCGGCGGAGCAGGCCGGCAAGAGCATCCAGGAGACGTGCACGGCGGTCGTCGCGAAGCTGAAGGACGTCGGCGCGCAGGGCTAGCGTCTACTTCGGCTGATTTTTCCGCTTCTCGAGCCGCTCCTCGAGGGAGCGCAGGCGCTCTCGCAGCGCCGACACTTCCTCGCGGAGCCGCTCCGCATCGGGCTCGGCGCCGTCCCGCTTCGGCTCGGCGCGCGGCGCGCTCATCCCCCACCCGGCCCGCGCGGCCCAGTCCTGGAAGATGCGCTCCACCTCCCGCTGGCTCGACACGATCCCCTCGAGGCTCGATTTCATCGACCGCTGGACGAAGTCTTGCCAGGCTTCGCCGTGCTTGATGAGCTGATGGAGGAACGCCGTGGGCAGAGCGGCGCGGTGGTTGCGCTCGTTCTCGAGGATGATCTGGGCCAGGGTCACCGAGGTCAGATCCTCACCTGAGGCGGCGTCGACCACGGCGATCTCGCGGCCGGTCCGGATCATCTCCTCGATCTCCTCGAGCGTGACGTACCGGCTCTCCTGCGTGTCGTAGAGCTTTCGGTTGGAGTATCGCTTGATGACGTACGCCATGACGCTCCTCTGCGGGCCGGCCCCCGACGGCCACTATGAATCGCGTAACACTCCGCGTCAAGAGCCCCGCCGGACGCGGCGTGCTAGACTGGCCGCCCACGCCGGGGGAGGTTTCGCGTATGAAGCTCAAAGGGCGTACGGCGCTCGTGACCGGGGGCTCGCGTGGGATCGGACGCGCGATCGCGCTGGCGCTCGCCGAGGAGGGCGCCGACGTCGCGGTGAACTTCCTGTCGAGCGAGCGCGCCGCGAAGGAGGTGGCCGAGCAGATCCGGAAGATGGGCCGCCAGTCGCGCCTGGCTCAGGCCGACGTCGGCGACTACCCCGATACCTTCCGCATGGCGCAGGACCTCCTCAAGGAGTTCGGGCACCTCGACATTCTCGTCAACAACGCCGGAATCAACTCGGACAAGACTTTCGTCAAGATGGACCACGCGTCCTGGCGCAAGGTGCTGGCGATCAACCTGGACGGCGTCTTCAATTGCACGAAGGTATTCATCGACCAGATGATCAACCAGAACTACGGCCGGGTGGTCAACATCACCTCAGTCATCGGACAGATCGGCAACTTCGGCCAGGCCAACTACGCGGCCTCGAAGGCCGGCGTGGCCGCGTTCACCAAATCGCTGGCCAAGGAGCTCGCCGGCAAGGGCGTCACCGTCAACGCGGTGGCGCCGGGTTTCATCGAGACGGAGATGGTCTCGGGGATTCCCGAGAAGGTTCGCGACAAGCTCCTGGGCCAGATTCCGCTGAAGCGCTTCGGAACGGCTGAGGAAGTCGCGCGCGCGGTCGTCTACATCGTGTCGTCGGACGGCGACTACATCACCGGTGCGGAGCTCTCGATCAACGGCGGACTGCTGATGTGACGAGCGCCGCCCAGAGGCGCGCCGCCTGGGCGGCCATGGCCCACGGCCCGAGCGCCAGCGCCGCCGGCCGCGGCCGCTCCTCGTAGACGACGCGCGCCCTGGACGGCATCACCCACGCCTCTCCCGAGAGGACTTCCTCGCCGCGCTGATTCACGCACACGGTCTGCAGTCGCGCGCGATTGCGCTCGGTCAGCACCTCGAGCACGTCCACCCGCGCGGTGATCGTGTCGCCCGCCCGCACCGGCTTCACGAACTTGAGGCTCTGCGACAGGTACACCGCTCCCGGCCCCGGGAGCCGCGTGCCGATGACCGCCGAGATCAGCCCCGCCGTGAAGATGCCGGGCGCGATCGGTGACTTGAAGGGCGTCGTCGCCGCGTAGTCGGCGTCGCTGTGGACGGGATTGAGGTCGCCCACCGCGTCGATGAAGCTCGCGATGTCGTCCTCCTCCACCACGCGCATCATCTCGGCGCGGTCGCCCGGTTGAAGCTCGGCGATCGTCTTGCCGATCATCGCGGCCCCTGGTCACCCAGGCGTCGAAGCGCCGCGGTGATGGTGTCCTCGAGCCGCTCGATCCGCTCCTCCAGCTCGACGATCTGCTTGGCCACCGCGGTCACCTGGCTCCGCGAGGGCAGATTCAGCGCCTGGAGCGCCTGCTCGACCTGCTGGTCGACGGCCTTCTTCATCGGGCCCTGCGCCACGAGAAACTGGTCGAGGGACTGCCCCATCAGCTTCGCGAACTGCTCGGTGCCCATCGTCTGGCCGAGCACCTTCGACCAGGCCTCGATCCACTGATCGAGGAACTGCTTCCATTGGGTCAGGAGCTCGGGCGTGGCCGGCGTCTGCGCGAAGAGCTTCGCCCATGTCTGCACGCCCTGATCGAGCACGGGTCGCCAGAAGGCCGTCGGGTCGGGCGGCGCGGCGGGTGCCGGCGGCGTGACGAGGCGGGCCCAGGCCTGCGCGCCTTCCTCGAACTGCTTCCGCCACTGCTCGAACAGCTGGTTCGGC
>QHSM01000059.1 GCA_003221595.1 Candidatus Rokuibacteriota bacterium
CGGCCTGACGCCGCGCGAGCTCTTCGACACCGCGCCGATCGCGGCGGCGTTCCAGCAGATCTTTCTCGGCAACAAGGCGTTCACGAACCTGCCGCGGAAGTTCAACGTCACGATCACCGGCTGCCTCGAGCACTGCACGCCGGGCGAGACCCAGGACATCTCGATGACGCCCGCGGTCGCCACGCGCGACGGGCGGGAGGTCGCGGGGCTCAACGTCGCCGTCGGCGGTAAGCAAGGATCGGGCGGCCCGCGCTTCGCGACCGCGCTCGACGCGTTCGTCACGCCGGAAGAAGCCGCGGAGGTATGCGCCGCGATCGCGCTGATCTTCCGCGATCACGGGCCGCGCGAGGCGCGGAGCAAGGCACGCCTGGCCTTCCTCGTGGACGAGTGGGGCGGCCCGCGGTTCCGCCGGGAGCTCGAGGCGCACCTCGGGCGCGCCCTGCCCCCGGCCGGGCGCGACGCGCGCGCAGCCAGGACGACCGATCACGTCGGGATCTTTCGCCAGCGCGAGCCCGGCTTGAACTACGTCGGACTCAAGACGCCCGTCGGCCGGGTGAGGGGTGACCAGCTCGTCGAGCTGGCGCGGCTCGCCGAGCGCTACGGGCGTGGCGAGCTTCGGCTGACGCCGTCGCAGAACGTGCTCATCCCACACATCCCGGACGCGCTCGTGGGCGAGCTGACTCGCGAGCCGTTGCTGCGGGAGCTCCCGTACAACCCCACGGAGATCCAGCGCGGACTGGTCTCGTGCACCGGCACCGACTTCTGCAACCTGGCGCTGATCGACACGAAGACCCGGGCGCTCGCGCTCGCCCGCGAGTTCGAGAGCCGCATCGAGGCCTCCCGCCCGCTGACGGTGCGCTGGTCGGGCTGCCCCGCCTCCTGCGGTAACCACCACACGGCCGACGTGGGCCTGCAGGGCTGCAAGGTGAAGGTGAACGGCAAGATCGTCGACGGCGTTCACGTCTTCGTCGGCGGCCGGGGCGGGCTCGAGCCGCGCGCCGGCGAGAAGGTGTTCGCGGACGTGCCCTGCGACGAGCTGCCGGAGGTGCTGGACCGCCTGATTCGCTTCTTTCCGCGCGGAGACCGAAAGAAGGAGGAAGAGGAGCCATGAGCTGCGGGCTCGTCTCGTTCGTCGGCGCCGGTCCGGGCGATCCCGAGCTGATCACGCTCAAGGGATTGCGTCGCCTTCGCGAGGCCGAGGTGGTCCTGCACGACCGGCTGGTTCCCCACGAGCTCCTCGACGAGGTCAGCCCGGGCGCTACCATCATCGACGTCGGCAAGACTCCGGGACGACCGTGCGTGGGCCAGGACCAGATCAACTGGCTCCTGGTGGACTGGGCGCGGCGGCGCGAGCACGTCGTCCGGTTGAAGGGCGGCGACCCGGCGGTCTTCGGGCGCCTCGGCGACGAGATCGAGGCCGTCCGGTCGGCGGGGATCGCCTTCGAGGTCATCCCGGGCGTCACCGCGGCGTCCGCGGCCGCCGCGCGGCTCGGCATCTCGCTCACCCGGCGCGGGAGCGCCTCGACGCTCGTCTTCGCGGCGGGCACCGATCAGACCGGTCACCACTCGGCCGCGCTCGACTGGGAGCTGCTGGCGCGCGCCGAGGGCACGCTGGTTTTCTACATGCCGGTGGGCTCGCTCGCGCCCATCACCGCGGCGCTCACCATGCTGGGGCGTGACCCGCGCGAGCCGGCGATCCTCGTCGAGCGCGTGGGCACGCCCGGCGAGCGGGTGATCGCGAGCCGGCTCGCTGACATCGCCGAGGAGGGGCGCGCGGCGGGCGTCGCGGCGCCCGCGGTCCTCATCACCGGGCCGACCGTCGTGGGCGCCTCCGTGCCGCTCACGCTTCGACGAGCGGCGAGCCACGTGGCGGTGTGAGCGATGCCCGACTACTTTCCCGCGTTCCTCGATCTGCGCGGACGTCGGTGCCTGGTTGTCGGGGGCGGCGAGATCGGCGAGCGCAAGGCGCGCGCGCTGCTCGATTGTGGGGCGCGGGTGACGGTCGTGAGCCCATCGGTGACGCCGGGGCTCGCGGCGCTCACCGCAAATGGCCGGGTGACCCATCGCACCCGGCCCTTTCTGCGGTCGGATCCGCGCGGCTGCGCGCTGGCCGTTGCCGCGACGGGTGATCCCCGTGTCGACCGCACGGTGGTCGCGGCGGCGCGTCGGTGGCGCGCTCTCCTGAACGTGGTCGACCGGCCGCAGCACTGCGATTTCATCGTGCCGTCCGTGCTCCGCCGCGGCGAGCTCCAGATCGCCGTCTCGACGGGCGGCCGCAGTCCCGCCATCGCCCGGGAGATCCGCCGGCGGCTCGAGCAGCTGTTCGGCCCGGAATACGGTGAGCTGATCGCGCGAGCCGGCGAGGCACGTCGGCGTGCGCGCGCGGCGAGCCGGACAGCCACCGAGCGGATCGAGGCGGGCGAGCGCGTCGCGCGGCTCGCGCTCGCCGGTCGCGAGCCGGTCTAGCCGCGCGTCGCCGCGACCGGCGCCGCGACGACGCCCTCCGCTTCGAGGCGCGCCGCGGCCCGCAAGAGGTGCGCTTCCCGGAAGGCCGGAGCGATGAGCTGCACACCGAGCGGCAGCGGCCCCGCTCCCGCGAGCCCCGCGATGGGGACGGAGACGACCGGCAGGCCGATGAGCGACCAGGGCTGGGTGAACACGCCCAGGTGCCCCCGCGTGACGACCTCGACGCCGTCGACGATCGTCGTGCGCGGCGCGCCGATCGGCGGTGCCGGATAGGGCGTGGTCGGCGCGATGACCACGTCCACGTCACGAAAGACCTCCCGCGCGCGCTCGGCGAACCAGGCGCGGAACCGCAGCGCCTGCAGGTACACCGCGGCGGGAATCAGCGCGCCGGCGCGAAACCGGTCGCGAGTCAGCGGATCGAAGTCCTTCGCGCGACGCTTGAGGTCGTCGAGATGGTAGAACGCGCCCTCGGTGGACGTGATCACCGACGCGGCGGCGCGCGCCCGCTGGACATCGGCAATCGTGACGCGGCGGCTCGCCCCGAGCGCGCGGGCCACGCGCTCGACGGCGGCCAGCGCGGCGGGCTCGGCGAGCTGCGCGAAGTGGCCGCCGGCGACCGCGACCCTGAGGTCCGCGATCCCGAGATCGAGCCCGGGAATGGTGGGCTCGGCGGGGCGGTCGGCGCAGACGGGATCGGCGGCGTCCGGGCCCTGGAGCGCGTCGAACGCGACGGCGAGGTCGCGAACCGAGCGGGCGAAGGGCCCGACGTGGTCGAGGCTGCCGGCGAAGAGGACGACGCCGGCGCGCGACACGCGGCCGTACGTCGGCTTGAGCCCGAAGACGCCGCAGAGCGCGGCCGGAACGCGGATCGAGCCGTTGGTGTCCGAGCCCAGGCTCAGCGGAACCAGGCCCGCCGCGACCGCCGCGGCCGATCCGCCCGAGGAGCCGCCGGCGATCCGCGAGAGATCGTGCGGGTTTCGAGTCGGCCCGTAGTGCGTGTTCTCCGTCGTGAAGCCGAACGCGTACTCGTCCATGTTGAGGCAGCCGACCAGAACGGCGCCGGCCCGGCGGAGCGCGGCCACCGCCGCCGCGTCGCGCTGCGCCGGCGGGTGCTCCGCGTGGATGCGCGAGCCGGCGAGCGTTGTGACGCCCGCGACGTCGAAGAGGTTCTTGACGGCGAACGGCACGCCCGCGAGGGGGCCGGCGTCGCCGCCGGTGGCGACGATGCGGTCGACCCGGTCCGCGTCGGCGATGGCCACCTCGCCGAGGACCCGTGTGAAACAGTTGAGCACCCGGTCGCGCCGGTCGATCCGCTCGAGGGCGCTCGTCACCACCTCGCGCGCAGACGTGCGGCGGGTGTTGATGGCGTCGACGATCGCGATCGCCGAGGCGTCCGCGCCGACGCTCACGGGCGGAAGACCGGCGCCGGCTCGACGTCGTCGGGCAGCGGGAACTCCGTGAACAGGCGCGCCGAGGTCATGAGCCCCGCGAGCTGCGCGGCGACCGCGGCGGCGCTCCCCGGCTCGAGCGGGAGCCCCAGCAGCGCGGCCAGGCGCTCGACGTCGGCTTCGGTCAAGGTGCTCTCCATCTGCCTCCGAGCGACCGTAACACCGGCATTTCGCTCCGGCAACGGTCGAGACGCTGTTGCCCGCGATATGGGCACTCCGCGACGGATGCCTCTCGCGTGAGCAACGCGCGGCCGCCCTCTCGGGCTAAGTGCCCACCGCAGTTGATGGGAGGCCGGAGAGTCTCCGGGCACGCCGATTGCTCTACCGGCCGGCGCGCGACGATGAAGTCGCGCTTCTCCGGACAATGGCGCCCGGGTGGGGCGCCATTGCTGTGTCCGGCGGCCGCCTGGGCCTGCGCGCTGCGCACGACGGAGAACTGGCGGCCCGCGCGCGGCGAATCGAGACGATCAAGGAGGAGCGATGAGCCAAGACGCCGACGACGCCCGGACACTCCTGTCGGCGGCGGCCGAGCAGGCCGTCGAGCTTGCGGTGCTCGGGGGCCGCCACGGGCGCCGACAGTTCATCCAGAGCGTGGGTGCCGCGACGGCCGGGGCGGCGCTCGCGTCGGTGTTCCCGATGGCGGCGGCGCGCGCGCTCGCGCAGGACCGACCCGGACCGCTCGAGAAGCGGGACCTCAAGATCGGCTTCATTCCGATCACCTGCGCGACCCCGATCATCATGGCCGAGCCGATGGGCTTCTACAAGAAGCAGGGCCTCAACGCGCAGGTCCTGAAGGCGTCGAGCTGGGCGATGATCCGCGACATCTCGATCAACGGCGAGACCGACGCCACTCACATGCTCTCTCCGATGCCGCTGGCGATCTCACTCGGTGTCGGCTCGCAGTCGGTTCCGTACGTCATGCCGGCGCTCGAGAACGTCAACGGCCAGGCCATCACGCTTCACGTCAAGCACAAGGGCGTGAAGAGTGCCGCCGAGATGAAGGGCTTCAAGTTCGGCGTGCCCTTCGACTACTCGATGCACAACTTTCTGCTCCGTTACGTCCTTGCCGAGGCCGGCGTCGACCCGGACCGCGACGTCCAGATCCGCGCGGTGCCGCCGCCCGAGATGGTCGCGAACCTCCGCGCCGGAAACCTCGACGGCTACCTCGCGCCGGATCCGTTCAACCAGCGGGCGGTGTTCGAGGAGGTCGGATTCATCTACATGCTCTCCAAGGACATCTGGCCCGGGCATCCGTGCTGCGCCTTCGCCGCAAAGCGCGAGTTCGCCGAGAAGATGCCCAACACGTTCAAGGCGATCCTGTTCGCGATCCTCGACGCGACCCAGTACGCGCGCGATCGGTCGCACCGCAAGGAGATCGCGGCCGCGATCGCGCCGCGCAACTTCCTGAATCAGCCCGTCGAGGTGCTCGAGCAGGTGCTGACCGGCGTGTTCCCCGACGGCCTCGGGACCACCCGCAACGTCCCGGACCGGATCGACTTCGATCCGTTTCCCTACCAGTCCATGGCGATCTGGATTCTCACCCAGATGAAGCGCTGGGGCTATCTCAAGGCCGACGTGAACTACCGCAAGATCGCCGAGGAGGTGTTTCTGGCCGCCGGGTGCCGCGAGGCCATGCGGGCCCTGGGCCAGAAGGCGCCCGACAGCAGCGTGGTCAAGCACAGCTTCGCGCTGGGCAAGACCCGCGTCTTCGATCCCGACCGGGCCGAGGACTACCTGAAGTCCTTCGCCATCTCGCGCACGTGAGGCCCGGGGCATGAGGCGCGACCGTCTGCGAGTGATCGCCGTGTCGGCGCTCCTCGGGCTCGCGGCGCTCGTTGTCTGGCAGGCCTTCGCGGGCGGCCAGCCGGCGGGTCGGGGCGTTCCCGGGCCGCTGGCCGTCGCCGCGACGGCGGGCCACATGCTGGCGAACCCGTTCTACAACAACGGCCCGAACGACAAGGGGATCGGGCTCCAGCTCGCCGCGAGCCTCGCGCGCCTCGGCGTCGGCTGGACCGTGGCGTCGGTGGTCGCGATCATGGGTGGGGTCGCGCTCGGGCTCTCCCCCACGCTCTACCGCGCGGTGAATCCGTACGTACAGGTGCTCAAGCCGGTGTCGCCGCTGGCCTGGATGCCCCTGTTCCTCTACACGATCAAGGACTCGAGCCAGTCGGCCATCCTCGTCATCTTCATGTCGTCGCTCTGGCCGACCCTGGCCAACACCGCCTTCGGCGTCGCGACGATCCGGCGCGACTACCTCAACGTGGCGGCGATCCTCCAGCTCTCCTGGTGGCGCCGCCTGGTGACGGTGATCCTGCCGGCCGCCGCCCCGGCGATCGTCGCCGGCCTGCGGATCTCGATCGGCAGCGCGTGGGTCGCGATCGTCGCGGCCGAGATGCTGATCGGCGGAACCGGGATCGGCTACTTCGTGTGGAACGAGTGGAACAACCTCGCCCTCACGAGCGTGATCTTTGCGATTCTGGCGATCGGCCTGATCGGCGTGCTGCTCGATGCGGGGCTCAGCCGCCTTTCGCGTCGGCTGGCGTACACCGAGTGAGCTACCTCGAGATCGATCACGTGACGAAGCTCTTCCCGGCGGCGGAGGGCGGCGGCGAGGTCTGCGTCTTCCGCGACGTGAATTTCAAGATCGAGCAGGGCGAGTTCGTCACGATGGTGGGCCATTCCGGGTGCGGCAAGAGCACGTTACTCAACATCATCGCGGGGCTCGAGCGCGCCTCCGGCGGCGGTGTGGTCCTCGAAGGTCGAGAGATCCGACGACCCGGGATGGACCGCATGGTGGTGTTCCAGAACTTTTCGCTCATGCCGTGGATGACCGTGTTCGACAACATCCGGCTCGCCGTTCGAGCGGCGCATCCGGACTGGCATCGGACGAACGTCGACCGCTTTGTTCAGCGCTATGTCGACATGGTCGGGCTCACCGGCGCGGAGCGAAAACGCCCGGCGGCGCTGTCGGGCGGTATGCGGCAGCGGGTGGGGCTCGCGCGCGCGTTCTCGACGGAGCCGAAGGTGCTGCTCCTCGACGAGCCCTTCGCCCAGATCGACGCCCTCACGCGGGGGGTCATCCAGGACGAGCTCGTCCGGATGTGGACGGCCAGTCGGAGCACGGTGTTCATGGTCACGCACGACGTCGATGAGGCGATCGTCCTGTCCGATCGCGTCGCGCATGAAGTTCATCATCATGGTGTGCGCGACGTTCTTCGCGCGCGTGAAGCCGGTCTCGACGAGGGCGAAGCCGGCCTGCATGAACATGACGAGGAAGCCGGTGAGCAGGGTCCACATGAGGTTGATCGATACGCGGTTGTGGCCCGCGAAGTCGGCGACCTCCGTCAGGGTGGGCTTGCCCGCCTCCTTGGCCGTGACGTCGGCGATGCCACCGGTTGCCGTCCCGGCGGGATCAGGCTTGGGCGGCGGCGCGGGCGCGGCCGCCGGCGCGGGGGCCGACGCCGCGGGTGCGGCCGGAGCTGCGGGCTTGTCCTGGGCGAATACCCACCCACCGACGGCCAGCAGGCATGCCACGACCAGGGCTGCGAGGATCCTCCACGGCATCGTTCTCTTGATTGACTCCGTCACAGTCGTGCCCTCCTCGGGCCGCGCGCGAGCGCGTCGCCCCATGAAGAAATGACGCTCAGCCCTGAACGTCACTGCCGGTGCGACCTCGCTGTCGCGCGCGCCCCTCGCGGCAGCAAGGCGCGTGCCGCGGAGGACGTTCAACGTTGATAAGAACTTAGCGCTGCCGGCACCACCGCCGATGCCCATCGAATGAGCATCCGCCGTCGTTTGCCCAAGCCTCGGGCACGCCTCAGTACTCCTTGTAGTGCAGGAACTTCGCGTCGATGGTCAGGACGCCGCGCTCGCCCTTCTTCTCGAGCTTCACGACGCAGTCGATCGCCGAAAGAATCCCGTCTCCGAAGAGCTCGTTGCACCGCTCCCGTAGCGCGTCGCCGTACACGCCGACGAGCTCCATCAGCCGGTACTTGAACGGATCCGTCGTCAGGGGGAAGTCGGTACGCAGGGGCATCGCGGTCGTCGCCATCGCCGTCTCGGCGTCGATGCCGACGGCGGCCGCGAGCCGCTTCGCCTCCTCCGCGTTCAGCCGGTGCTGGCCGTGAAGCGCCGCGGCGCTTCACGGCCAGCACCGGCTGAACGCGGAGGAGGCGAAGCGGCTCGCGGCCGCCGTCGGCATCGACGCCGAGACGGCGATGGCGACGACCGCGATGCCCCTGCGTACCGACTTCCCCCTGACGACGGATCCGTTCAAGTACCGGCTGATGGAGCTCGTCGGCGTGTACGGCGACGCGCTACGGGAGCGGTGCAACGAGCTCTTCGGAGACGGGATTCTTTCGGCGATCGACTGCGTCGTGAAGCTCGAGAAGAAGGGCGAGCGCGGCGTCCTGACCATCGACGCGAAGTTCCTGCACTACAAGGAGTACTGAGGCGTGCCCGAGGCTTGGGCAAACGACGGCGGATGCTCATTCGATGGGCATCGGCGGTGGTGCCGGCAGCGCTAAGTTCTTATCAACGTTGAACGTCCTCCGCGGCACGCGCCTTGCTGCCGCGAGGGGCGCGCGCGACAGCGAGGTCGCACCGGCAGTGACGTTCAGGGCTGAGCGTCATTTCTTCATGGGGCGACGCGCTCGCGCGCGGCCCGAGGAGGGCACGACTGTGACGGAGTCAATCAAGAGAACGATGCCGTGGAGGATCCTCGCAGCCCTGGTCGTGGCATGCCTGCTGGCCGTCGGTGGGTGGGTATTCGCCCAGGACAAGCCCGCAGCTCCGGCCGCACCCGCGGCGTCGGCCCCCGCGCCGGCGGCCGCGCCCGCGCCGCCGCCCAAGCCTGATCCCGCCGGGACGGCAACCGGTGGCATCGCCGACGTCACGGCCAAGGAGGCGGGCAAGCCCACCCTGACGGAGGTCGCCGACTTCACGGGCCACAACCGCGTATCGATCAACCTCATGTGGACCCTGCTCACCGGCTTCCTCGTCATGTTCATGCAGGCCGGCTTCGCCCTCGTCGAGACCGGCTTCACGCGCGCGAAGAACGTCGCGCACACCATGATGATGAACTTCATGATCTACGCGATCGGCATGACCGGTTACTGGATCATGGGCTTCGCCCTGCAGATGGGCGGCCTCGGGCCCATCTCCACGATGGGCGGCACCGGCGTCCTCGACAGCGAGTTCACCATCTCGCTGTTCGGCAAGGACTTCGGCCTCTTCGGCATGAAGGGGTTCTTCCTGTCCGGCTCCACCTACGACGTGGCCGTGTTCGCG
>QHSM01000060.1 GCA_003221595.1 Candidatus Rokuibacteriota bacterium
TGTGCCAGCTGGGCGCGTCGCCCCGATCGCGCGACGAGGCGATCGAGAAGGACCTCGCGGCCATCCTGTACACGTCCGGGTCGACCGGCAGGCCAAAAGGGGTCATGTTGACCCACGCCCAGATCATGGCGGGCGCTTCGATCGTCTCCACCTACCTCGGCATCACCGGAGCCGACCGGATCCTGGCGATCCTGCCGTTCAGCTTCGACGCGGGTATGAACCAGCTCATGACGGCGTTCCAGCAGGGCGGCACGCTGATCCTGATGAAGTTCGTCTTCGCCCGCGAGATCGTCTCGATGCTCGCCCGGGAGCGCGCCACCGGCCTCGCCGGCGTCCCGACGTTGTGGACGCTGCTGGCGCAGCCGAGCTCCACCTTGCGCAAGACGGAGCTTCCGCACCTCCGGTACATCACGAATACGGGCGGGGCCATGCCGCAGACCGTCCTGGCCGCGCTTCGCCAGGCGCTGCCCACCACCCAGATCTTCCTGATGTACGGGCTCACCGAAGCGTTCCGGTCCACGTATCTGCCACCCGAGGAGCTCGACCGGCGTCCGACGTCGATGGGGCGAGCGATCCCGGACACGGAGATTCTCGTCGTCAACGAGGAGGGCAAGCGGTGCAAGCCGGGTGAGGTCGGCGAGCTGGTCCATCGGGGCCCGACGGTCTCGCTGGGCTACTGGGGCCAGCCGGAGCTGACCGCCCGCGTTCTGCGCCCGAATCCGTTTCTGCCGCCCGAGATCGGCAACGAAGAGAAGGTGTGCTATTCCGGCGATCTCGTGACCATGGACGAAGACGGGTTCCTGTACTTCGTCGGCCGGCGCGACACGCTGATCAAGTCCTCGGGATTCCGCGTCAGCCCCACCGAAGTGGAGGAGGTCCTCTTTCAGAGCGGTCGTCTGCGCGAAGCCGCCGTCATCGGGATACCGGACGAAGTGCTCGGCCAGTCCATCAAGGCCTTCGTCGTCCCGGCCGACGGTCAATCGCCGACGCCGGCCGAGCTTCTGGAATTCTGCGCCGCGAGGATGCCGAACTACATGGTGCCCAAGGCCGTCGAGATCGTCGGGTCGCTGCCGAAGACGAGCAGCGGCAAGGTGGACTATCCGACGATCCGTCGCGAGCAAGGCCTGGCGTGAGTGATCCGGTCTCGTCCCTGATCGCCCGCCACTTCGCCGTCACCGACGGCGAGCTGCGCGTCGGACGGGTGCCGGTCAGCGCGCTCGCCGAGCGCTACGGGACACCGGTGTACGTCTACGACGCCGGCGTTCTGGATCGGAAGTGGCGCCTTCTCCGTGAGGCCCTCACCGGCGAGTTCACGATCGCCTACTCGGTGAAGGCCAATCCGAATCCCGCGCTCATCGAGCATTTCCTGGGCAAGCCCTGCGATCTCGAGATCGCCTCGGCGGGTGAGTTTCATGCCGCGCTGCAGGCGGGCTGTCCGCCGTCGCGGATTCTCTTCGCGGGCCCGGGGAAAACGGACCCGGAGCTGGAGCTCGTCCTGAAGGAAGGGATCGGCGAGATCCACGCCGAATCACTCGGCGAGATCCAGCGCATCGGCGCGATCGCGGACCGCCTGGCCGTTCAGGCTCCGGTCGCCATACGCGTCAACCCCGGAGCAACGGCGCAGGGAGGGGCGATGCGCATGGGCGGGAAGCCGGCGCCCTTCGGCATCGACGAGGAGGCGCTCGATCCCGCGCTCGACGCGCTGCTCTCGACTCCCTCGATCGAGTTTCACGGCGTGCATCTCTTCGCCGGCACGCAGATCCTCGACCACACCGTCCTGGCCGCGCAGTATCGAAAGGGCCTCGAGATCGCCGAGCGGATCGCCGGCCGGGCCGGGAAGCCCCTGCGCACCGTGGACTTCGGCGGAGGGCTCGGCATCCCGTACTTCGAGGGCGAGCGTGAGCTGGACATGGAGGGCCTGGGGCGGGAGGTTCTTAGCCTCATGGCGGAAGCGCGAGCGCAATTCGCCTTCTCCGGAACGCGCTTCGTGGTGGAGCCCGGTCGTTACCTGGTCGGCGAGGCCGGCATCTACGTCGCGCGCGTCATCGACGTCAAGGTCTCACGGGGCAAGCGGTTTCTCATCGTCGACGGCGGTATGAACCACCACCTCGCCGCGTCCGGCAACCTGGGACAGGTCATCAAGCGCAATTTCCCCATCGGCATCGTGAACGGGCTCGATCGTCCGTCCATCGGGCCGGTCGACGTCGTCGGCCCTCTGTGCACGCCGCTCGACACCCTGGCTCGGGACGTGCGCCTGCCGGAAGCGCGGCCCGGCGACCTCATCGGAATTTTCCAGTCGGGAGCGTACGGGCGATCGGCCAGCCCGCTGTCCTTCCTCAGCCATCCGACTCCGCCTGAGGTGCTCGTCTCCGACGGCACCGACCGCCTGATCCGGCGTCGGGGTACGCACCAGGACTCGTTCCGCGATCTTCCCGACTCGGCGGATGGCGGCCGGCCGTGAACACCGCGCTCATGATCGCCTTTCACTATCCGCCGTGCTCCGGGAGCAGCGGGGTTCATCGAACGCTGAAGTTCTCGCACTATCTCCAGGCGGCCGGCTGGCAGCCGGTCGTGCTGACGGCCCATCCCCGCGTGTACGAGCGGACGGCGGAGAGCCAGCTGAGCGAGATTCCGCCGAGCGTTCCCGTGCATCGCGCCTTCGCGCTCGATGCGTCGCGCCATCTCTCGCTCCGCGGAGCCTTTCCGCGCTCGATCGCCTTGCCCGATCGCTGGGCGACCTGGTGGCTGGGTGCGGTGCCGGCGGGGCTCCGCCTGATCCGGCGCCATCGGCCGCGGGTGATCTGGTCGACGTACCCTATCGCGACGGCGCATCTGATCGGCCTCACCCTGCATCGGCTGACCGGGCTTCCGTGGGTCGCCGATTTCCGGGACCCGATGACCGAGGATGACTATCCGCCAGATGCGCTCCGGCGCCGGGTGTACCGCTGGATCGAGCGACAGGCGGTCGCCCGGGCCTCCCGTCTGGTCTTCGTCGCCGAGTCGGCCGTCGACCTCTACATGAAGCGCTACCCCGGGCTTGCGCGAGAGCGCTGCCAGCTCATTCCGAACGGCTACGACGAGAGCGACTTCCGCGGGCTGGCGCCCGCGCTCTCGCCGAACGGCCACGTCGAGCGGCCCCTCCGTCTGCTGCATGCCGGGCTCATCTACCAGGAGGAGCGGGACCCCCGTCCGTTCTTCCGAAGCCTCTCGCGTCTCAAACGGGACGGCCGCGTCAGCCGACAGACGCTCAGGATCGATCTGCGCGCGGCCGGCTCCGAGCCGGTGTACGCGAGCATCCTCCGCGAGCTCGACATCGACGACATCGTTCATCTGCTGCCGTCGATCCCGTACCGGCAAGTCCTCCAGGAATGTCTCGACGCCGACGCGCTCGTCCTGATGCAGGGCGCGTGGTGCAACAACCAGATTCCGGCGAAGGCGTACGAGTACCTTCGCGTCGGCAAGCCGATTCTGGGCCTCGCCTCCGAGGCCGGCGATACGGCCGCGCTGCTCCGGCGGACGGGAGGGGCGACCCTGGTGGATCTGGACGACGAGGCCGGCATCTGCGCCGCGCTCCCGGATTTCCTGCGTCGCGTGCGGGCGCGGAGCCACCCGCTTCCCGATTCGGCTCAGGTCGTGTCGTACGCGCGCGACCGCCAGGCCGTCGTGCTGGCCGAGACGCTCACGCAGGTGCTCCGGGCCTCGGGCGGACGCTGACGATGTGCGGCATCTACGGAATCCTGGCGCTGCGACCCGAGGCTCGGTCGTCGATCGCCACGCTGCGGCGCATGGCCGCCGTCACGGTCCACCGGGGGCCCGACGACGAAGGCGAGTATCAGGACGATCGGCTCACGCTCGGCATGCGTCGGCTCTCGATCCTGGATCTCGCGAGCGGTCACCAGCCGATCGCGAACGAAGACGGCAGCATGCTGGTCGTCTGCAACGGCGAGATCTACAACTACCGGGAGCTGAGCGAATCGCTGCGCGCGGCCGGCCATCGCTTCAAGACCCAGAGCGACACCGAGGTGCTGGTTCACCTGTACGAGGAGTACGGCGACGACTTCGTCACGCACCTGAATGGCATGTTCGCGTTCGCCCTGTGGGATCGAGGGCGGCGGCGCCTGCTGATCGGGCGGGATCGGCTCGGGATCAAGCCCCTCTACTACCACGACAGCGGCTCGCAGCTGTTCTTCTCGTCCGAGGCCAAGGCGATCCTCGCCGCGACCGGCAACGGGCCGGAGGTCGATCCCGACGCCATCCGAGACTACCTCGTGCTCGGCTACGTGCCCGCTCCCCGCTCGATGTTCGCCGGAATCCGAAAGCTGCCGCCCGCGACACTCATGGTGTGCGAGGACGGCAAGCTGAGTCTGTCGCGATTCTGGGCGCCCGACGCCGGGTGCGACGACACCCGCAGCGAAGAGGAGTGGACGCGGACGCTCCTGGACACGATGGAGCGCGCGGTCAGCTCTCAGATGGTCAGCGACGTGCCGCTGGGCGCGTTCCTGAGCGGCGGTATCGATTCGAGCGCCGTCGTGGCGTTGATGAGCCGGCACAGCGCGGCGCCGGTCAAGACCTATTCGATCGGCTTCGATACCGCGGCCGGCGGCGGCTACTACAACGAGCTTCCGTGGGCCCAGCAGGTTGCGCGCCGGTTCAACACCGACCATCGCGAGATCATCGTCCGGCCGGACGTCGCCCGACTTCTGCCGAAGCTCCTGTGGCACATGGACGAGCCGGTCGCGGACTCGGCGTTCATCACGACATTCCTGGTCGCACAGTTCGCCCGCGAGGACGTGACCGTCATTCTCTCCGGGGTCGGCGGCGACGAGCTGTTCGGTGGATATCGCCGGTATCTCGACGGGTATTTCGACCGCTACTACCGCCTCGTCCCGCCGTGGCTCCGGCGCAACGTGCTCCAGCCGCTCGCCAGCGCGCTGCCCAGCGACCGCCACTCGAGGCTGCTGAACCTCTCGCGCCATCTGCGCACGTATCTCCTGTCGCACGAGGGTGCCCTCGAGGACCGCTACCGGGCCTATGTCCAGGTCGTCAGCCGGGCAAGCGTCGCGAGCCTGCTCCGGGAGAGTCCGGCGCAGGCCCGCGACGTCCTCGACGCCGCCTTCGAGGAAGCCATGGACGGCGATGCCATGGCGCGCATGATGCGGGTCGACCTCCTGACCCAGCTCCCGGACGACCTGCTCATGCTGACGGACCGGATGACCATGGCCACCTCGCTGGAATGTCGCGTCCCGTTCCTGGACAACACCGCCATCGACCTGAGCCTCCGGATGCCCTCGCGCGTGAAGATTCGCGGCCGGCGGCTCAAGCACGGCCTGAAGCGAGCGCTCGCCGACGTCCTGCCGGCGGAGATCCTGGAGCGCGGCAAGCGCGGCTTCGGCGCCCCGGTCGGCGCCTGGTTCAAGCGCGAGCTGGCCTCGCTGGTCCGCGAGGTCCTGTCCCGAGAGTCGGTGGAACGCCGTGGGGTGTTCCGCTGGGAGGCCGTGCAGCGGATCATCAGCCTTCACGAGACCAATCGAGAGGACTGCACCGACCAGCTGCTCGCCCTGACGAACTTCGAGGTGTGGAGCCGTGTCTACATGGACGGCCAGGCGCCGACCGAAGTCGAAGCCGAGCTGGTGGCCGGACTCACCCGATGAAGATCCTCGTGGTCTGCCACCGCTTCCCGTATCCGCCCCGGCGCGGCGGGAAGATCCGTCCGTTCAACATCATCCGTCATCTGAGCCAGCGCCACGACGTCACCGTGGCGTCCCCGACCCGGAGCGCCGAGGAGCTCGAAGCCGGCGCCGGGCTGAAGCAGCACTGCGCGCGCATCCTGACGGATCGGATCTCGGCGCCGGCGGCGCTCGCGCGGATGGTCGCGCGGCTGCCGACCCCGGCGCCGTCGTCCATGGCCTACTTCCATTCGCCCGGGCTCGCGCGGCAGATCGGCGACGAGCTGGCGCGGACGAGATTCGACCTGATCTTCGTGCACTGCGCGTTCATGGCCCCGTACGTCGCCGACGCCGGCACGGCCCGGAAGATCCTGGACTTCGGCGACATGGACTCCCAGAAGTGGCTCGCCTACGCGAGGACGCGGGCATTTCCGATGTCGCTCGGCTACTACGTGGACGGCATCAAGCTGCGGCGCGCGGAGGCGCAGCTGGCGCGGAAGTTCGACCTGTGTACGTGCACGACGCGCGCCGAGCTGGACGTGCTGAAGAGCTACGACACCGGCGTCGCCGTCGACTGGTTCCCCAATGGGGTCGACGCCGAATACTTCAGCCCCGGTGAGGGCGCGTACCGTCCCGATACGGTCTGCTTCATCGGACGGATGGACTACTTTCCGAATCAGGAGGGCGTGATCGAGTTCTGCCGCGACGTGCTGCCCCTCATCAGGGCTCGCCGCCCCCACGTCACGTTCTCGATCGTCGGCGTGGCCCCGCCACCCCGGATTCAGGCGCTCGGGAGCCTCCCGGGTGTCACCGTGACGGGCTCGGTTCCCGACGTCAGGCCGTACGTCCGCGCGTCGGCGGTGAGCGTCGCGCCCCTGTCGATCGCTCGCGGCACCCAGAACAAGATTCTCGAGGCGATGGCGATGGGGGTTCCGACCGTCTCGAGCGCCGCCGCGGCCGGCGGAGTGGACGCCGAGCCCGGGCGGCACCTCCTGACCGCGTCGGGCCCGCGCGAGTTCGCCGACGCGGTCCTTCGGATGCTCGAGAATCCGGTCGAGCGAGGGCGGGTCGCCGGAGCGGCCCGGGCGCGGGTGCTCTCCCATCACAGCTGGGACAGCTCGATGGCCAAGCTGGATCGGCTCGTCGCCGAGCACGGCGTGGGCCGGTCCCGCCCGATCCCGTCCACCGGCTCACCCCGCGGATAGACCGGGATGCGCCTCGGAGCCGTCGTCAATGCCGGGCTGGTCGCCGCGAGCCTTCTGTTCGCGCTGGCGCTCAGCGAGATCGTCGTGCGCGTGATGAATCTCGAGCCGCCGGCGCTGTGGGAATTCAACCAGACCGTCGGCTGGACCTATCAGCCCGGGATCCATACCTGGTACAAGAGCCCGGAGTTCAACTCGTGGGTCGAGATAAATTCCCGGGGCCTTCACGATCGGGAGCATCCCTACGCGAAGCCGCCCGGGGTGTTCCGAATCCTGCTGCTCGGCGACTCGTTCACGGGGGCCCTCGAGGTACCGTTCGAGAGCTCGTTCGCGCGGCTTCTCGAAAAGCGCCTCAACGAGCTGGCGCCGTCGACGCGATTCGAGGTCATCAACGCCGGCGTCGGCGGCTTTTCCACGGTCAACGAGCTGCTCATGTTTCGCGAGGAAGGGGCGAAATATCGACCGGACCTCGTGCTGCTGTGCTTCGTCGACGCCGACATCCGGGACAACTTTCACGTCACGGCCGACGCCACGGTTCCCGGGTCGCCGTACTTCGTGCTGGCCGACGGAAATCTCCAGCTCCGACACCACCCGACCGGCGTCATGACAAGGGCGAAGCGCCTCGTCGGTCGGCTCCGTGTCGTCCGGCTCGCCTACCGGATGTGGGCGAGCTTCGGTCCCGGCCGGGCGCAGGCCGACGGCCGCCCCTCGGACGCGGGCGGCGGATCGCTCACGCTGCCCATGAACTCGCTCTATTCGGAAACCCGGCCGCCCGAGTGGGCGCAGGCCATCGCGATCACGCGGGCACTCATGACGCAGCTCAACCGCGAGGTGAGTGCGGCGGGGGCGCATCTGGCCATCGTCTCGCTCGGGTCGATGGAGGGGGAAGCGATTCGCCAGAAATCCGGCAAGCCCGAGCTGGGGCCCGAGCGCGAGCTGGGCGAGCTCTTGGCGTCCTTGCGGGTCCCGCACGTGTTCGCCAGCGTGTGTCTCTACGACGAGGAGCACACGCGCGGGCAGGCCATCCGGTTCAAGCGGGACCGTCACCTGAACGTGCACGGGCATCAACTCGTCGCGCGCAACGTCGAGGCGCTCTTGACGGAAAACGGGCTGCTTCCGGCCTCGGTGCCGCGCCGCGACACCCCGCTCGCCCTCCGATCGGGCGGGTGCGCCGGTCTCGGTGGAGGGGGATCATGATAGAATATTATCGGTATAATTGGTGATGCGACGCGAACGTAAAGGTATTGACGGCTCTCACGAGAGCTTCAAGCGGGAAGAGGAAATCCGGCCCAGCTCCAACCGAGCGTTCGGGCTCGTCTTCACGGTCTTCTTCACCCTCGTCGGGCTAGCACCGCTGTGGCATCGCGCCCCGCTCCGGTGGTGGAGCCTGGGGCTGGCGCTCGCGTTCCTGGCGGCGGCGCTTCTGGTTCCGCGCGTGCTCGCGCCGCTCAATCGTCTCTGGCTCATGTTCGGGCTGCTCCTGCACGCCGTGGTCAACCCGATCGTGATGGCGCTCTTGTTCTTCACCACCGTGACCCCGATCGCGCTCATCATGCGCGCGCGAGGCAAGGATCCCCTGCGACTCCGACGCGACCCCGACGCCCGCACCTACTGGATCGAGCGCCAGCCGCCGGGGCCGATGCCCGACACCATGCCGCGACAATTCTGAGGAGAGCCATGGTCGATTTTCTCTCTGAGCTCTGGACGTTCATGCGGGTACGGCGTAAATACTGGCTGATCCCGATCATCGTCATGCTGGCCGCTCTCGGCGGCCTGGTCGTCCTTTCCAAGGGGAGTGCCGTGGCACCGTTCATCTACACGCTCTTCTAAACCATGCGAATCCTGGGAATCTCCGCCTTCTATCACGACAGCGCGGCCGCTCTGGTCGTCGACGGCCGTGTCGTGGCCGCCGCGCAAGAGGAACGGTTCTCGCGCAAGAAGCAGGACGCCCGCTTCCCGCGCCACGCGATCGAGTACTGCCTGCGCGAGGGCGGCGTCGGGCTCGACGCCGTGGACCACGTCGTCTTCTACGACAAGCCGTTCCTCAAGTTCGAACGGCTGCTCGAGACGTACCTGGCGTTCGCGCCGAGGGGATTGCGCTCGTTCTCGATGGCGATCCCGGTCTGGCTCCGGGAGAAGCTGTTCCAGAAGTCCCTCCTCAAGAGTAGGGGAGTGGGCAACCGCGTCGTACGGGGTGGGCCGCGGGAGCGACATCGAGGTCCTGAAGGAGCTCCATTGGCCCGACTCGTTGGGCCTCCTGTACTCCGCGTTCACGTATTACACCGGCTTCAAGGTGAATTCGGGCGAGTACAAGGTGATGGGCCTCGCCCCGTACGGCGAGCCGAAGTACGCCAAGACCATCCTCGAGCACCTGATCGACCTCAAGCCCGACGGCTCGTTCATGCTCGATCTCGACTACTTCGACTACTGCACGGGCCTTCGGATGACCAACGACGCGTTTCACGATCTGCTCGGCGGCCCGCCGCGCGGGCCCGACGAGCTTCTCACGCAGCGCCACATGGACCTGGCCGCCTCCATCCAGGCGGTGACCGACGAGGTCGTCCTCCGGCTGACGCGCTCCCTCGCGGCGGAGACCGGCGCCGAGAACCTCTGCCTGGCCGGCGGCGTCGCCCTCAACTGCGTGGCCAACGGCAAGGTGCTCCGCGACGGCAGGTTCCGCCGCATCTGGGTGCAGCCGGCGGCGGGCGATGCCGGCGGGGCGCTGGGCGCCGCCCTCTGCGCCTATCATCTGTTCCAGCGACAGCCCCGCCACGTCGACGGCACGCACGACCTCATGCAGGGCTCCTACCTCGGCCCTGCCTACAGCCAGCGCGAGACCGAGGAGCAGCTATCCAGGGCCGGCGCCCGCTTCACCGTAGTGACCGACGACGAGCTCATCCGTCGAACCGCCGAGGCGCTCACCGCGGCAAGGCGGTCGGCTGGTTCCAGGGGCGAATGGAGTTCGGCCCGCGCGCCCTCGGCGCCCGCTCGATCCTGGGCGACGCGCGCTCGCCGTCGATGCAGTCGGTGCTCAACCTCAAGGTCAAGTATCGGGAGTCGTTCCGCCCGTTCGCGCCGTCCGTGCTGCGTGAGGACGTCGCCGACTGGTTCGAGCTCGACTGCGACAGCCCCTACATGCTCCTGGTGGCCGACGTGGCCAAGCAGCACCGGCGCGAGATGACCGCGGCGGAGCAGGCGCTGTTCGGAATCGAGAAGCTGAATGTGCCGCGCTCGACCGTCCCGGCGGTGACCCACGTCGACTACTCGGCGCGCATTCAGACCGTTCACCGGGAGACGCATCCTCGATATCACGCCCTCCTGAGCGCGTTCAAAGCTCGGACGGGCTGCCCCGTCATCGTCAACACGAGCTTCAACGTGCGCGGCGAGCCGATCGTGTGCACGCCCGAGGACGCCTTCCGCTGCTTCATGGGCACGGAGATCGAAGTCCTGGCGGCCGAGAACTGCCTCCTCCTGAAAGAGGACCAGGATCCGCGCCTCCGTCAGGACTACAAGAACGCCTTCAGCCCCGACTAGCGATCCCGTTCACTGCCGCGGGCCCCGCCTCGACGCTTCGACCGAAGCGTCGGGGCGAGAGCCCTAGCGCTCATGCGAGGATGAAGACGATGATGCGAGCCGCGGGCGGCGAGCTCGCGCTGGTTCTGCGGTGGAAGGCGCGCCGGCGCCACCCGGCCCCGCGCGGCCGGCCTCAGCGGACGACCAGATTCGAGGGCGACGCCGGCGGCGACGACGCGGTCGAGCCCATCGGAATCGGCTGGGTCGAGACGATGATGCTGTCGACCCAGGTGAAGCCCACGGCGTGGGTCTGCGACGCGTCCTTGTTCGTGTGGTACGGGGTCGCCATGAACGAGCCGAAGCCGTCGCCGTCCGAGCCGCCCCATGCGATCCGCGCCTGCCCGTAGTCGATGACGAGGACGCCGTCCACCCACAGCTGCACCCGGCTCGTCTGGGCGTTGCTGGCGCCGCGAATCTCGATGCGGCCGGTGAACTCCATCCACGTGTCCTGGAGATAGTGCTTGCACGTCGGGTTCTTCGGTGGCTGATAGTTCGGGCGGGAGCTCCAGCCGGAGGCCGTGGCGCCGGCCTTGCCGAAGGTGCAGCCGGCCACGTCCTCGATGCCGTAGTCGTCACTGCCCTGCTGGCCGTACATCTGCGGGACGTCGCGCTGCCATCCGTTGTTGTGGGTGACCTCGACCCCGCTGCTGCTGGCCCCGTTCGGCGGGTTGCCGTACCAGATCATCTGCTTCCAGCCGCCGCAGTCGCCGCTGCACTGATAGTTGATCGCTTGAAAATTGGGATCGAATCTCTGGTAGAACTGGAAATAGAGGACGCTTCCCAGCGACGATCCTGGACCGACGTACGCGAACTGCCCGCCGGGCAGGCGCTTGAAGACCTCGGAGAAATACCCGCTCGAGTTCGCGCTGCTGTTCGAGGGAATGGTGAACTTGAGCGATCCGGCGCCGTCATGCTTGACGGTCGTGTCGATGACCGGAATGATGCACTGCCCGTTCTGGACGATCGCCACCGTATTGCCGGGGCCCGATCGGTCCCGACCGAACCCGAAGTTCTGCTTTCCGGCGAACGCGGCGTCGCAGACGGTTCCGGTGGGCCAGTTGTAGAAGAGCTCGCTCGGACTATCGAGCCCCCAGCACCCGATGACGCCGGGCCCCTGGCATTTGGTCTGAAAATCCTGGGCGTGCGAGGACGCGGAGAAGGCGAGCACGAGGACCGCCACGAGAACGAAAGCCGTCGCCCACGGAGCTCTAGGCATGTTCAGGGTCTCCTCACGGTGCTACCTCGCCT
>QHSM01000749.1 GCA_003221595.1 Candidatus Rokuibacteriota bacterium
GGTCATGACAATGGCGCTGGCAAAGGGGTACGCGACCAAGCCCACGATGACGAGCAGGGCCGGAAAGAGGAAGAGATATCCCAGGGTCCGGTCGCGCATGAGCACGCGCTGGACCTTGTCGCCCCACCCCAACCCTCGCCGAGACGATGGAAGGGGAAGACTTACAGTGGTCGAAGTGGCCATAGCCCATGTCCTCCGTCAGGGAGTTCAGGGTCACGCACCAGTGATTGAAGAATCCAGATAACAGACGTCGGGGCACGCCGCAAGGGTTATCTACGCCGGCACCGTTGACCGCGCCTCCCGCGTCATTTAGCATCCTGCCCCATGGCGCATCCCACCACCCGCACGCTCCGACTCGCGGGGCCATGATCCGCGCGGAGCGCTGGGTCGTCCTGCTGCGAGTCGTCGTCGGCGCGTGGTTCGTGAAGGCCGTGTGGACCAAGCTCACCCTCGCATTCCTCTGGGGCGTGATCCCCTACCCGGCGGTGTCCCCGCGCTTTGTCGCGTTCCAGCCCAAGCGAGTTACCGAGTTCGCCGCCGGGAATCCCGTCGGGTGGTACAAGGATTTTCTCGAGCAGACAGTCCTGCCGAACAGCGCGCTGTTCGCGACGCTTCAGACCTTCGGCGAGGCGGCGGTCGGCCTCGGGCTCATCCTCGGGCTCTTGACCGGCCTCACCGCGCTGGTCGGGCTCTTTCTGAGCCTGAACTACGGCCTCGCGAGCCAGTGGATGAGCTTCGGTCAGCAGGGCTTCCACGTCCTCCTGGTGACGTCCATGATCATCTTTCTCGGCGCGCGGGCGGGCCGGACCTGGGGGCTCGACGGCGCGATCCTCGCCCGCGGCGGTCGGCCTTGGCTTCGCCTCGTGATGTGACCGAGGCGCGCGCCGCCTCAGCGTGTGTCGGCGATCGCCACGCCCCAGGGCAAGGTGCCGCAGGGAATGCGCGCGACCACGCTGTTCGATGTCGTGTCGATCACGGCGAGCTCATTGGCGCGGCCGACCGTCGCGTAGAGGAATCGCGCGTCCGGGCTGAGCGCCGTCCACCACGTTCGCGGGCCGACGGGGATGACCGTCAGGACGGTCAGCGACGCGCTGTCCAGGACGCGGACGTCCCCGGACTGGCCGTGAGACACGTACAGGCGGGAACCATCCGGCGTCAGCGCGATGTCGACCGGGCGGCTACCGCCGGTCGGCGCCGACTTGACGACCCGCATCTCGGCCATGTCGATCACCGAGACGACGTGGGCCTGCTCGCTGGCGACGAAGAGATGGCGCGAGTCGGCGGTGAAGCGCATGCCGCGCGGGTTCTTGGGCACGGCAACCTGCTTGACGACCGTGTCGCTCGAGGTCGCGATCAGATGAATGTCGTCGGAGGTCTCGTTGGAGACGGCGATCCACCGCCCGTCCGGCGAGGCGACCGCGGTCTCGGGTTCCTTCCCGACGGCGATCTTCTTGCGGATCTCCAGGGTGGCGACATCCAGGACCGTCACCGAGAGCTCGTTCTCGTTGACGACGTAGAGCGCGGTTCCCGCCCGGTTCAAGGTCAGCCCTTCCGGGTCGATGCCCGCGGGAGCGGTGCTCAGCACCGTGAGCGTCTTGGCGTCGATGACGCTCAGGCTGTCCGAGTTGCTGTTGCTCACGTAGACCCGCTTGCCGTCAGGGCTCACCGTGACGCCGCGCGGGCGCTTGCCGACGGAGACCGTCGCGACGACGGCGCGCGTCGCCGCGTCGATGACCGTCACGTCGTCGGACTTCTCGTTGGTGACGAACACGCGCTGCTGGGCGCCGGCGCGTGTGAAACCGAGCGCGAGCGCGAGCAGGACGAACCCGGCGAGACGCGATCGGCGCATCGCGGATGAGCCTCTATCAGCCGCCCCCCGTAGTCAAGAGGCCGGTGGCTCGGCCGGGACGCTTGACGTGGGGGGCATGCAGCGGTAATTGTCGGCGGCATCCCGACCGAATCCGATCACGCGAGCTGTGAGGGAGGACGACATGCGACGTCGCGGGCAGAGAGCAATCGCGGTGGCGACCACACTGAGTCTGCTGCTCCTCCTCATCCACCCCGCCCTGGCGGCCGATCCGGAGGTCGATCGTCTGATCCGGGGCCCGGCCGGGAAGGACTGGGTCACCAACGGCGGCAACCTGACCAACCAGCGGTATTCGACGCTGAAGCAGATCGACACCACCAACGTCGCCCAGCTCAAGGGCGCCTGGATGACGCGGCTCAAGGGCTCCGGCGCCGGCGGCAAGTACTCCTTCGAGGCGTCGCCGCTCGTGAAGGACGGCCTCATGTACGTCGTCACGGGCAACGACGACGTCTTCGCGCTCAACGCGAAGACCGGCGCGATCCTCTGGGAGTACTGGTCCGGCATCGACCAGAAGATCTCGACGGTGTGCTGCGGCTGGGTCAATCGCGGGCTCGCCATGGGCGAAGGGCTGCTCTTCTCCGGCCAGCTCGACGCCAACTTCGTGGCCCTGGACATGAAGACCGGCGAGGTGAAGTGGAAGACGCCCCTCGAGAAGTGGGAGAACGGCTACACCATCACCAGCGCCCCGCTCTACTACGACGGGATCGTCTACAGCGGCATCTCGGGCGGCGAGTTCGGCGTCAGGGGCCGGCTGACCGCGCTCGACGCCAAGACCGGCGCGATCCTGTGGCGGTCGTACACGCTCCCCGGGCCCGGCGAGCGGGGCAGCGAGACGTGGCCGCCCGGCACCGATCACTCGATGCGCGGCGGGGCCACCATCTGGAACACGCCGGCCCTCGATCCCGACCTCGGGCTCATCTACTTCGTCACCGGCAACTGCGGCCCGGACTACGACGGCTCGATGCGCGAGGGCGACAACCTGTTCTGCGCCTCGATGATGGCCTTGAAGGCCAAGACTGGTGAGTACGTCTGGCACTT